>CABUOH010000103.1 GCA_902493085.1 uncultured Sutterella sp.
TGTTTGGGGCTCAGGTTCTGTGCCTCGTCGATGATGACGAACTTCTTGAGGAAGGTGCGTCCGCGCATGAAGCTCATCGATTTGATGCGGATGCGGGCCTTGATGAGGTCGAGCGTCGCTTGACGCCCCCAATCGCCGCCCGTGCTGTTTTCCGAGCGGTGAAGCACTTCTAGATTGTCCTCAAGAGCGCCCATCCAAGGCGCCATCTTCTCCTCTTCGGTGCCGGGCAGAAAGCCGATGTCCTCGCCGACGCTGACGGTTGCGCGCGTAACGATGATTTCTGAGAAGCGTCGTTCGTCGATGGTCTGGGTGAGCGCTGCCGCCAGGGTCATCAGAGTCTTGCCGGTGCCAGCCTGTCCGAGCAGTGTGACGAAGTCGATTTCGGGATCCGTGAGAAGGTTGAGCGCCATGTTCTGCTCGGCGTTTCGGGCATGAATGCCCCAGACCTTGAGGCGGGTTCGGTAGTCGCGAAGCAGACGGATCGTGGCGGCATTGTCTTCGACGCTCGTGACGATGGCCATGAAGTCGGGATCCCCATCAATCGTCAGGCACATGTTGACGATGTAGCGGCGTGCCTCCTTCGTTTCGAAGCGATAGTGGGTCGTGCCGGCGTCCTGCCATGACTTGAGGGACTTGCCGACGATCGTCCAAAAGTCGGACGGCAGGGCCATTCGGCCAGAATAGAGCATGTCGGTGTCGTCAAGCACCTTGTCTGAGAGGTAGTCCTCGGCAGGAATGCCGAGCGTCGTGGCCTTGATGCGCATGTTGATGTCCTTGCTCACCAGTACGACGGCTTGATCGGGGAAGGCCCTGTCGGCGCCCTTGACGACGGAGAGAATGCGGTTGTCTCCTTTGAAGGTCGGTAGCGCATCGGGCAGCGGCGCATCAATTGCCTGCGTCTCAAAAAAGAGCCGGCCCGTAGCTTCCTTGTTGCCAAGAAGCGAAAGCGGTACGCCCTTGGCGAGGTCGCTGCCGTTCAATTCCATCAGTTGGTCGAGGTTTCGGCTCACCGAGCGCGCGTTGCGCGCGACGTCGCTCGTTCCCTTTTTGTGATTGTCGAGCTCTTCGAGAACCGTCATGGGCAGGAAGACGTCATGCTCGGCAAAGCTGAATATGCTCATGGGATCGTGGATCAACACGTTGGTGTCGAGCACGAAGAGCTTGCGTTTGTCGGCAGGCGTGGCGGCGCGACCGCGGCGGTTGGCATGTTTCGATTCGCGTACTTCGGACTGAACGGGAGCAGGCGCAGGTTTTTTCGGCGGCGAGACCTGCTCGGTGTGCACGGTCTTTTTGACACGCGTTTTGGGGGATGGCTTTGGTGAGGATTTGACGGAGGTCCCGGCAACTGTTTCGGATGCAGGCTTTTGGGGAGAACCGTTGGGAACCATGCGAGTGGCGGAATCGGCCACAACATCAAGCGCCGCGGGCCTTTTCGCCGCACGTCGGGCGGGCTTGGATGCGGAGGTCTGCACGCTCTTGGCGACTTTTGGCTTCGCCGTGGCAACGGGCTTGGTCAGATCGGCTTCGGGACCGTAGTCGGTAAGCATGTCCCCGCGCTTGGCGGGCATTTTAGGAAGCGGCATGGCATATCCCTCGGATGGATGTCTGTAAAAGTACGATGAGAGCATTGTAGAGATTTGCCGTGTTCCAGGCGCCCGTCGCAATGGATCAACAAAGGCCGGGGCCGACCTACAAGCGGGGAGGGCGTTTGCGGCGCCGTGCGTTTCCGGTGAAAACTCTCCATTTCGATGTAGGTCAAATGTCTAGGTCCCGTAAAAAAGCGTCTCTTTAAGTTTTCGGAGAATGATTTTCAGGTAGTATGGATTTATCGTCATTCGCCAGATGAGTGACAGCGACTATTTCCCCCTTTTTAAGGAGGTTTCATGCAGTACATTTCAACTCGAGGTCTCGAGTCGAGCTTTTCGTTCAGCGACATTCTCTTTGAGGGCTACGCCGAGGACGGCGGCCTGTACGTGCCGGCCGCGTTCCCGAAGGTCGATGCCCACACGCTGATGACTTGGCGCGGTCTATCCTATGCCTCGCTTGCCTTTGAGGTCATTCGTCTTTTCGCAGAGGAGCTTCCGAAAGAGGAACTCTGGCAGATTTGCTCCGAAGCCTACCAGGCCAAGAACTTCGCTCATGCTCGTGGTATGTTCACGGCCGAGGAGATTACGCCCGTAAAGTGGCTGCACGATCAGGTCGGCCTGCTTGAGCTTTCGAATGGTCCGACTCTGGCCTTCGACGACATCGCCATGCAGTTCATGTCGAGGCTTTTCGACACCTCGTTCGCGAAGGGACGTCCCCGCACGCTTTTGGGGGCCACGACGGGCGACATGGGAGCGTCGGCAGAAGCAGCGTTCGGGGGGCATAAGAACATCAAGGTCGTCATGCTTTCGCCCAAGGACCGCATGAGCCAGTTCCAGGCGGCCCAGCTTTATTCCAACAAAGATGAGAACATCGTCAACATTGAGGTAAACGGCACGTTTGACGAATGCCAGGACATCGTGCGCACGATTCTTGAAGATCGGGAATACGCAAAAGCCCGCGGGCTCGGTGCGATCAACTCCGTGCTCTGGGCGCGCATCGTGCCGCAGATCGTCTACTACTTCTACGGTTATCTGAGGGCCGTGGAACGCGTGGGCGAAGAAGTCGTCTTTGCTGTGCCGGGTGGTAATTTCGGCAATGCCTACGCCTGCTGGGCGGCCAAAAAGATGGGACTTCCGATCATGCGCCTCATCGTCTGTACGAACGAAAACGATGCGATGGATGAATTCCTCCGCACGGGCCGCTATGCTCCGAAGCCTTCGGCGGAAACCATCGCGACGTCATCGCCTTCGACGGACATCTCGCGTGCAGCAAGTTTCGAACGCTTCCTCTTCGACGTGCTCGGCCGAGATGGCGCCCGCGTCAAGGCGCTCGCTCAGGAACTCAAGACGAAGGGGGAATTCACGCTTACGCCCGACGAATTCCGCCGTGTGCGCCTCTCTGGCGTCGTATCGGGTTCCGCGAACCACCCCAACCGACTGGAGATCATCGAGCAGATGCATCTCGAGTACGACACCTATGTCGATCCGCATACGGCCGATGCGCTCTTCTCCGGCATTTATCTCCATCCGGTCGGGGTCAAGACGCTTTGCGTCGAGACGGTTCAGGCCGTCAAGTTCCCGAGGATGGTGAAGCAGGCAACGGGCGAGACCGTCGAACCTCCCGAAGACATGGCGGATCTCTTTGAACGTTCGCAGCGCAAGGTTCAGATGCCCGCCTGCGAGGCGGCGGTACGCGAAGAGATCGATAAGCTGACGGAGTGCGCTGATGCCTAAGACGGTTGGTTTTGTCGGCTTTTCCGAAAGCGGCAAGACAACCCTGGCGACCCGGGTTGCGGCGGAATTAACCCGCCGCGGCTTCCGGGTCGCGGCGCTTAAGGATGCGCATCACGGGTTTGATATGGACAAGCCGGGAAAGGACAGTTGGCGATACAGGGAGGCGGGTGCCTCTCAGGTGATTGTTCGAAGCGACAAACGGTGGGCGATGCTCGTCGAAACGGCACAACAGCCGTCGGTCAATGAGCTTCTTGCAAGATTTTCCGAGGTCGACCTCATTCTTGTGGAGGGGTTTAAAAACGAGGGCGCATTCCCTAAAATTGAAGTCCGACGCAGGGCGTGCGAATCCAATCCCAGACTCTCGCTTATGCATGACGACGTGGTGGCCGTTGCTTCCGATTTTGAGGAGGTGGACGAAAGAGTGCCGCGCCTTGACATCAACGACCCTGCAGCCGTTGCCGATTTTATTCTAAGACTATGATCACCTACGCCGAAGCTTTGCGCCGCCTCATGGAAAAGGCCGCACCTGTCGAGGGAATGGAAACCGTTCCGCTCCTCTATTCAAACCACCGCGTGCTTGCTGAAGACATCGTGAGCCCGATCGCCGTGCCGAGTTGGGACAATTCCCAAATGGACGGATACGCGGTCCGAGCGGCAGATCTGGCTATGGCGTGCGAAGCGAATCCGGTCGTGCTTCCCATTTCCGATCGAATTCCTGCGGGACGGGTGGGCGCGAAGCTCGCGGCAGGGAGCGTTGCACGCATCTTCACGGGCGCGCCGATGCCCGAAGGCGCCGATGCGGTCGTGCCTCAGGAGCGTGCAGAGGTTACCGCCGAAGGCGTGCGGTTCAAGTCATCCGTTCGCGAGGGCGCTTGGGTCCGCCGCCGCGGTTCCGACGTGCCCCAAGGCGGCGTTGTTCTCAAGCAGGGCGCCCGCCTCACGCCCGCCGCCATCGGGATGGTCGCATCCATAGGCCGCGCCTACGTCAAGGTCTACCGCCGTCTTCGCGTCGGCATCTTTTTTTCGGGCGACGAACTCGTGCAGCCGGGTGAACCGCTGCCGCCGGGAGGCATCTACAATTCGAACCGCTTCATGATTCGAAGCCTTCTTCAGGAGCTCGGTTGCGAGGCGCTGGACCTGGGCAACGTGCCCGATACGCTCGAGGCGACGATTGAGGCCTTCGAGAGCGCTGCGGCGTCCGCCGACGTCATTCTGACGACGGGCGGCATGAGCGTTGGGGAAGAAGACCACATCAAGCCTGCGGTCGAAGCGGTTGGTTCCCTCAACGTTTGGCGCGTACGCCTCAAGCCCGGCAAGCCCTTGGCGTTCGGCGAAGTTCGGGGCGTGCCCTTCATCGGTTGCCCGGGCAATCCGGTAGCGGGGTTCGTGGTCTTCCTGATGATGGCCCGGCCCTATCTCCTGAGGACGATGGGGCTTACCGACATCGATGTGAAGCCCATGGCGGTTCGCGCCGACTTCGATTGGCCCAAGGCCGGAGATAGGCAGGAATTCGTGCGTGTGCGCCGCAATGAGGCGGGCGGGCTTGATCTCTACCATACGCAGAATTCGCAGGTTCTTTCTTCCTGCGCGTGGGCAGACGGCCTCGTCGACATTCCCGTGGGCGGCACGGTGAAGAAGGGCGATATGGTGAGCTACTACCCCTTCTGTCAGTTCTTCGCTTGAGAACGGTTATACGGAAGCAAAAAAGTCGATCGACATCTCGAAATCGGCTCAATAGATTCAAAGAGAGAGAAAAATGAAGATCCGCATCCTTTATTTTGCGCTTCTGCGCGATGCCCTCGGCCGCGCACAGGAAGAGCTTGACGTACCTGAAGACGTGACGACGGTCGCAGCACTTCGCGAATGGCTTCGCCGTCGCGGAGAGCCGTATGAAAGCGCGCTCGGCAATGCGCGCCGCGTGCGCGCGGCAGTCAATCAGGAAATGGCCGAACCCGACGACGCCGTGAAGGCGGGCGACGAGGTCGCCTTCTTTCCGCCGGTGACCGGAGGCTGATCATGTCCCTGACGACCATTCGCGTGAGCGAGGCGGACTTCAATCCCGGCGAGGAGATCGAGAGGCTCATCGAGTCCTCTCCCGAAGCGGGCGGCGTGGCGAGCTTCGTGGGCGTGGTGAGAAACCGC
>CABUOH010000104.1 GCA_902493085.1 uncultured Sutterella sp.
AGTCCCGCGGGACCTCAAGGTTCCTGGTCGGGAAGGAAAAGGCGTTTACTTTGCGCTCGACGTCCTGCAGGAGCAAAACCGCGTCGACGCGGGACTCGTCAAGAAGCATGCCGTCGACTGCCGGGGCTGCGACGTCGTCATCGTGGGCGGGGGCGATACGGGGAGCGACTGCGTCGGCACGGCGCGCCGCCAGGGCGCGGGCCGGATTTATCAGCTCGACCTCTGTCCCATGCCGCCCGAAAAGGAGGACAAGGCCGCCACCTGGCCCGCTTGGCCCAGAAAGCTTCGCACGTCCTCGTCGCACGAAGAGGGCTGCGAGCGCCTCTGGGAGACGTCCACCAAGGAAATCCTTCTCAACGAGAAGGGCGAGGTGCGGGGCGTGCGCTGCGTGAAGCTCAAGTGGAGCCTCAATGCCGAGGGGCGCTTTGCGCCCGCCGAGGTGCCCGACTCCGACTTTGAGATTCCCTGCCAGCGCGTGCTGCTTGCCATGGGGTTCGTGCATCCAGCGGCCGCAACGCTCAACGCCTTCGGCGTCGAGTGCGACGCCAGAGGCAATGCCCGTGCGGGACTTGAAGAGGCGGACGCACCCTTTGCCACGAGCGTGCCGCGCGTCTTTGCGTGCGGCGACGCGCGAAGCGGGCAGTCGCTCGTCGTGCGCGCCATGAGCGAGGGCCGACGGTGCGCGCGCGCCGTGGACGTCTTCCTCACGGGCGCTTCAGAGCTGCCCGCCTTCAGGGCGTAAGCGGACTTCGTCGAAAGCGGTCTGAAATAAGGGCGATTGCGATCGCCCTGAGCAGACGGCCGGGATGAGCCGCAGGAAAGGGCCGTCTTCTTCGGAAGGCGGCCCTTCGTCGTCAAGCGGCGAATCGTTTCATCGTTTGGATTGTTGTGATGTTCAGTCCGTCCGGTTCTCCAGTCATTCGTTCGAGAACTGCGGAGAAAATTCGTTGTGTAAGAGCAACTTTGAGTGCGTGTCCGTTGACAGTCAGCGTCCTTCACGATTAACGTGAATGTAGCCAGGGGAATTGTTTTTATCTCTCTTCGAAAGGAGGACGGTCATGCGTACGACACAATTCTCGATCCGCATTCTTGCCATCGCGGTTGCGGCGGCTTTGGCGCAAGGCGCTGGAGATGGCGATTTCTCTGGAGAATCTTATGATCAGAACGGCGCTCAGGCGTTTGATCAATTCACCATCACGGATTCGGATCAGACAACGCAGGCGGCGGTCTCGTTGACGGGCAACAGCTCTTTAACTGTCAATCAAACGCTTACCCTTTCTACAGAACGTACTGCAAGTGCCGATTATGACCTTGTAGGCATTTTTGTTAAGTCAGAAACGGCCGCTTTGGATACGAAAGAAATTGTTGACATTTCAGTTGTCAATAACTCGAATATGATGGGCAAGGGCATTGTGGGTTTGAGTACATACGGTGCCGTGAAGCTCGAAGGAAAGAATAATCATATTCAGGTTCGCAACAAAGTTGGAAACAATTATTTGAACGGAATCGCTTTGATGGGGGGGGGAATTCGCTAGAGGCACAGTCGTTTATAATAGATGTTGTTAATGAAGTGCCGATGCCGTCCGATGAATATTATGCCAATAATGCTCATGGGTTCTGGCAGCAGGGCGGCACTTTGAAAGTTCAAGATCTGACCGTAAATGTCACGGGTAAAGGATCGGTGAACAGTGGGATAAGCGGTGAGGGCGGCACTGCAGAAATCGGCAGTCTGAATATCAAGGTAACGGCCGACGGTCCGGAAAGCGAAGAGGTCGGGATGGCATCCGCATACGGCCTTTGGATTGTTCCAGACGGCGGTTCGCCATCAGATTATTCGCTTCAGGCAAACACGATCAATATTGAAGCTTCCAGTTTGCAGGGTGGTGACGCCTACGGCGTGTACGTGGAGATGATGGACGACGAGAGTCCTCAAACCATAGAGGTGTCGGCATTGCAAACGGACATCCGCATCGCAAAAGCAGGATCGGCCTATGGTTTGAACCTGCTTGGTCTTGAAGAGCAGCCTGAGTACGTCAAGGCGGATCTAGGAACGGTGACGATGAACGTTCAGGGGGACGAGGCTACCGGTATTGACGTTTGGGGAACAACGGTCGTTGTGGATGGGCTCGCCGGCGAAATCCAGGCCGCTAACGATCGAGCGCAAGGCATTTATTCGGATTCGAGTGTTCTAACCGCCAATGGCGATGTTTCGTTGACGGTGTCCGGAGAATCCGCTGACGGCCTGCAGTTGAGGTATGGCAGCAGTGCCACTTTCAGCGGGGCGGTGGACCTGAAGGTCACGTCAGCTTCAGACAATGCCCAGGGGATTGTTCTCGATCAAGGTTCTACGGCAACCTTTAATGAGCATGTCACTGTCGCGGTTTCAACCACGGCTGATGGTGAAGAAAAGCCCAACCAATTGTACGGCGTTGACGTGAGTTCTGAAGAGGGCCAAGCCGAGTTCCTGAAAGGACTGACGGTTACGACGTCCGGGACTGCGAAAAACGTATTCCACGTTGCATTGAATGCAGACGAAGGCAAAATCGTTGTCAAGGGCGGCGCGGTTGTTAATGCAGAGGATGGCTATTGGGCATTGAAGACTGTTGATGGGGGCTCAATCACGATCGAAGAAGATCCGGAAAGCATCAGCACCATCAACGGCAATATTTGGAGCAAGGGAGCTGACTCGGTCATCAGCGTGGCGCTTGATGGCGGAGATTCCCTCTCGGCCCGTTCGGCTCTGCAGGATGGAGGCGCTTTCAATCTGGGCCTGAAGGATGGCGCCGTGTGGAATGTCGGAGCGGGTGGTGCCAGTGCGGCGACGACGGTGGCGTCGGATGCCGGTCATCTGGCGTTTGCCGATGCGGGGTCAAGTCTCACGGTCGAGACGCTTTCCCTTGCCGACACGACTGTTGTGTCCATGAGTGACGTGCCTGCGAATGGCGGTCACTACATTACGGCCGGCAACATCACGGGTGACGGCATTGTTCGCGCAGAGGGAAGCGGCGACATGAACGACGCCCGCACCGAGTCGGTGTCTGAAGTCGTTGACTCGATGGCCAATGCCGTTTTTGGAGAAGCTGCTCAAGACAAGGTCGGCGAGGTTTACCTTGCGGAAGGCAAGCTTTTCGGTGAGGTTGAAGCCATTCGGAATGAAAACGGGACGTATGAGATCGCCGAACGCACCAATACGAAGCTTGAAGCGGCCAGTACGTTGGCCGTGCTGTCGGCCATGCAGTGGCGTCATGAAATGAATGACCTGACCAAGCGCATGGGTGAACTTCGCACGAGCCCCGAAGGCATCGGCAGCTGGGTGCGTCTCTACGGTTCCGAGCAGGCGTATGGCGGCATCGAAGTCAAGAATGCGTCGGTGCAGGTCGGCGCAGACGTTGATGTGGGCGCTGGATGGAAGGTCGGCGCTGCGTTCAACTACACCGACGGCACCGCCGACATCGCGGGCGGATCGGCCGACAGCAAGGCATACGGCATTGCGGCTTATGGTACGTGGATGGATGCCAACGGCCAGTTCGTCGACTTGATTGCAAAGTACAGCAAGCTTGACACCGACTACGAGGTCAAGGGCGTCGACGGGAGCTTTGACAACAATGCCTGGAGCGTCAGCGCCGAATACGGCTGGCACTTCAAGCTTGCCGAAGCGGCCTTCGTTGAGCCTCAGGCCGAGCTGACATACGGTCAGGTGATCGGTGACGATGCCGTCAACGGAGAAGGCGTTCGCTTGGAACAGGAAGACTTTGAAAGCCTGATCGGTCGCGTTGGCGTTCGCGCGGGCTTCTACTTCCCGGACAACAAGGGCGTCGTCTATGCGCGTGCCTCCGTTCTGCACGACTTCAAGGGCGAGGCTGAAACCGTGGCCAAGCTCAATGGTCAAAGCGTGACTCTCAAGGACGACTTGGGCGGCACTTGGGGTGAGCTCGGCATTGGGGCGAACTTCAATCTGACTGATGCGACCTACACCTATGTTGATCTTGAAAAGACTACCGGTGGAGATGTTTCAGAAAAGTGGCGTTGGAATGTCGGGCTGAGGCACGTTTTCTAACCGTCTACGTGTTGTCGTCGGATCGATTTTTTGATCCGCACTTCTGATGAATGGAGCGAGCGGGCACTTTCGGGTGCCGCCCGTTCTTCACGTCGGATGACGGAGGCGGCAGCGTTCGGGCATGGGATTTACCCGCGTTGGAGGCCTTCGGGCGAGTCCGGACGACTAAAATGAAAGGTCCTTCGGCTCTCAAGGCCTTTCCAACAGGTGTTTTTGGTTCTGGTTTGCCGCGGGGTCGGTTGATCCTGCGGCTGCACGTCTTTCATGGTTTCTGCCCAGCTTCGCATAGCCTTCAGGCATCTTTTCGCCCATTGGTTCCTGCTTGGCCTCGCGGCGCGGTGCCTGCAGTTCACGCTCATCTTTCTTGCCGTGTCTCAGGACGTGAGCGCGGGCTGGATGGGGGCCGTCATGGCCGCGAGTTCCGTGATCTGCGGAATCCTCACCATCTTTGCCGGACGTCTCTACAACCGTCTCGGGCCCGCGCCCCTCAACCGGTGCTCGGCGCTCTGCTGCGGCGCGGCTGCGCTTTTGGCGGCGACGCAGCACCACGTGCTCCCGGCGCTCGCCGTTGCCTGGACCCTGACGGCCATGACGCTCATGCTGTCGTCGACGGCGGGCTACCGCGGAATAGGGAGCCTTTTCGGTGCGGCGGACCGCGTCTCGCGCTTTTCGCGCATGAGCCTGCTGAGCAACATCACCGAAATCGTGATGCCCGTCGCGATCAGCGCGGTCTTTGCGAAGTCGCCCGACCTCACCCCGATCATCGTGCTCGCGGTCTGCCTCATCGACATGTTCATGCCCGCGGGGATTTCCCGGGCGGCCTTCAAGGCTTCGGGCCGCGTCGAGTCGCTCGCCCTCGCGGTGAACCTCAAGCGCCTTCTCGCCTCGGGCCCGCTGCTCGCGGGCGTCATGGCGGGCGCGGGCATCAATGCGCTCCTGTGCATCTTCGACGTTCTCATTCCGACGGCGGGCGGCGCGATGGATCTGAAGACGACGGAAATCGGCATGCTGCTTTCGGCGAGCGCCTTCGCGCAGGTCGCGGCGAGCATGCTCCTGACGATCAGGCCCAACCATCGGACGCTCATGAAGCAGCTTCGCAACGCGCTCTTGTTGGGCGGCGTCGCGCTCTCGGGGGCCGTCCTTGCCGACGGCTTCGTGACCTTCCTCGTCGTGGTTGCGGTGAGCAGCTTCGGGTTCGGCCTCATCAGGCCGCTCTCGATGAGCGCCATCTTTCAGTTTTCGCCGCCCGACTCCGTGGGCGACATCGTGGGGCTGAGATTCATGCTCAACAACTTCAGCCGCATCCTGATGTCGCTCTTCATGACGGCGTGCGTCGGGGGCTTCATGTCCTCGACCGCATTCCTGAGCGCGGTGGGCGGGATCGTGCTTGCGGTGACGCTCGG
>CABUOH010000105.1 GCA_902493085.1 uncultured Sutterella sp.
GCCGAGACGCACAAGCGCGCCGTAGCCGTTGCCGGTCGTCACCGTGCGGCGACTGCCAGAAGCCGAACCCTGTTCCTCGGAACCTTCGTCCTCCCACTTGTCGAGTTCTGCGGCTTCATCGTCGATGGAAGAATCCTCCTCCAAAGCGTCGATGTCGTCATCATTCTCAAAAGCGTCTTCGTTCGTCTTCATCTGTTCAAATCTCTTGTTGGCGGAGCTCTTACTGTTTCAGCCGCTCCGCTTCTTCCTAATTTCTCCGAGCCGCCCTGGCGCCGTCCGCTTCCCGCATCTTCCTCTCGTCCGCCCGATTCTTCTCGTCTTCTCGGGGCCTGCCGACTATCGGCCTGGGAACTCTGCCTCTGGGGAACAGCAGCCGGTCATCCTGCGCAGCCCGGCACTGCATCGATTCTTTTTCGCCCTTCGTCCGGCGTTTCGTGCCGTCGCCTGCCTGGTCTCCCGTTCTCTTCCGGAGCACCGCTCGTACGCGTCTCCGGCGGTTCAGGCCGCACGCCGCCTTCCTCGACGGTGTCGGCAGACACCGCCATGGACGAAAAAAGGCGATTAGCTTAACACTGCGCCTTACTCTTTTCAAGCCGAAAAAGCAAATGACAAAATGCAAATGCCGAAAAGAGGCGAAGACCTTCGATCCAGCCGCGTCAATCCGGTCTTCGTGCGAAGCAACACCCACCAGGCAGTCGGGGAGCGGTCTGCACCGCTCCCCGATTGCCGGATCCTTAAATCCTCTCCATCAATCCTTTCCGTCACCCTCGACGAAGCTTCTCAGCTTGTCGGCCCGTGACGGATGGCGGAGCTTTCTGAGCGCCTTCGTCTCAATCTGGCGGATGCGTTCGCGCGTGACGTCGAACTGCTTGCCCACCTCCTCAAGGGTATGGTCGGACTGCATCTCGATGCCGAAACGCATGCGAAGCACCTTGGCCTCGCGGGGCGAAAGGCTGTCGAGCACCTGCCGGACGGTTTCCGAGAGGCTCGTGTTCTGAATGGCCTCGGCGGGCGCAACCGTCTGCGTATCCTCGAGGAAGTCGCCGAGATGCGAATCGTCGTCGTCGCCGATCGGAGTCTCCATCGAGATGGGTTCCTTGGCGATCTTCATGATCTTGAGAATCTTGTCCTCCGGCATCTCCATGAGGCGGGCAAGCTCCCGAGAGTCCGGCTCGACGCCCGTTTCCTGCAGGATCTGGCGCGTGATGCGGTTCATGCGGTTGATCGTCTCGATCATGTGCACCGGAATGCGGATCGTTCGGGCCTGATCGGCGATCGAGCGCGTGATGGCCTGACGAATCCACCAGGTGGCGTACGTCGAAAACTTGTAGCCGCGGCGGTACTCGAACTTGTCGACGGCCTTCATGAGCCCCACGTTGCCCTCCTGAATGAGGTCGAGAAACTGCAGGCCGCGGTTCGTGTACTTCTTGGCGATGGAAATCACCAGCCGGAGGTTGGCCTCGGTCATCTCGCGCTTGGCATTCCTGGCCTTGGCTTCGCCGGTCGCCATCTGCTTGTAGGTGTCGAAAAGCTCGGGAACGGTCATGCAGGCGTTCGAAACGAGTTCGGCCAGCTTGCGCTGCTCCTCTTCGACCGTGGGCCTCAAGTGCTCAAGATAGGCGGCCTTGTCGGGATTGTCGCGCGCGATGGCGCTCATCCACTCAAGATCGGTCGCATGATCTGCAAACGTCGCAAGGAACCACTCCCTGTTGAGCCCCACTCGGCGAACGAGCTCGTTGTAGACCGTCTTCTGACGCGTGCGGACTTCGTCAATGGTCGTGCGAAGAAGCTCGCAGAGCTTGTCCGCCGTCTTCGCCGTGAAGCGCACGGCCATGAGCTCGCGCTGGATCGAGTCCTTGAGCGGATCGAGCTTGTCGCTGCCGTATCCCTCCTCATGCACGACGGCCTTGAGCGTGTTGAAATGGTCCTCCACGACGGCAAAGATCTCAAGGCTGCGCGCCTTCATCTCCTCGAGCTGCTCGACCGTCATGGCCGAAGCGCCCATGTCGGTCTCGTCTTCATTGTGGCCGACCACGTTGCCCGTGTCGTCGGCCGTGACGAGACCGTCGACGATGTCGTCGATGGCCAGCGTGCCTTCCCTGATTTCGTGCGCGAAGCCGACGATGGCCGCCACGGTGACCGGGCAGCGCGAGATGGCGAGCACCATGTGCTTCAAGCCGTCCTCGATGCGCTTGGAAATTTCGATTTCGCCTTCTCGCGAAAGAAGCTCCACCGAACCCATTTCGCGCATGTAGATGCGCACCGGATCCGTCGTGCGGCCGAACTCGCTGTCGACCGTCGAAAGCGCGGCCTCCGCTTCCGCATCGGCGTCCTCTTCGCTCGCAACGCTCTCGTTGCCCATCATGGCAAGCGTATCCTCGTCGGGCGCCGACTCGAAAACCTGAATGTGCAGGTTGGAAAGAATCGCCACGACGGTCTCGATCGCATCGTCGTCGATCAGGCTGTTGGGAAGGTTGTCGTTGATTTCGCCGTAGGTGACGTAGCCGCGCTCGCGTCCCATGCGGATGAGCGTGAAGAGCTTGGAGCGGCGGTCCTCGGTCGATTCTTCCTCATCGGCGCCGTAGCCGTCGAGCAGCGCCTTCTTGTCTCGTGCGCTTCGCGTCTTGCGCTTGCGTCGGGTGCCCGGCGCGTCGGCTTCCGCCGAGACCGCATCGTCGGCCTCATCCTCTTCCTGAAGATCATCGGGCAGGTCGGGAATGTCTTCCTCGTCGTAGTCGACGTCGTCATCGAGCACGGCATCGAGATCGCCCGAGCCGTCATCATCGTATTCAGCCAGATCGTCGTCATCCTGACCGCTCTTGGCCTTCGTCTTCTTTGAAGCGGACTTCTTGCGCTTCGTTGCAGTCTTTGTTGCAGGCGCCGCCTTTGCGTCGGCCTCCGACTTCTTGCGGCGGGTGCGGCGCGGCTTGGCGGGCTCCTCCTGAGCGTCCGACGCCTCTTCTGCGGCGGCCGCCTCAGCGGGCGCGGCCTGTGCCGATTCGGCCTTCCTTCTCGTTCGACGTGCGGGCTTTTTCTCCTGCGCCTCTTCTTCCGACACCTCTTCCACAGTGAGCGTCAGACCGGCGGTTTCCAAGGTCGCGGGCGCCTTCGCGGTGCGTTTGGCAGGCGCACGCTTCTTTTTGGGAGCCACCGTCTGAGGCGCCTGCTCGTTTTCGTCCAGAGCCGCCTCATTCACCGTCGTCTTTTTGGATACAGCCATACCTGCCCTCTTCTGCTGAGTCGATGCGCATCTCTCTCGAACCGACTCCTGCGCTGCGCGCGGCTGACTAGGCCGTGCGGCACGCGGATCAAACACGGAGACCACGCCGGTCTCCCTTCGCCGCTGCATGCGGAGCATGGCCCCCGTCGGGCGCACTCCGACGCATCTTTTGCCCTGAATTCTTCCGGCCGAAAAAACTCACGGCAAAATCCGCGTGACGTCTTCGCGTGATGTCAGTTGTTGGAGCGAAATCAAGCGCAACTTTTTCAAACTTTGCAAAAAAGTACGCCTTTTCACTTGACAAAGCAAAGGACAATGACTCTTTCATTGTGCCACACGCCTACCTGATATGGAGGCTTCATAATGGCAATCCCTGCCATCAGAACCACGTTTTTACGCCAAAAATGATGCGCAAAATCAAGAAACGGCGGAAAATCCGCCGTTTCTGATGGTTAGTCCGAATAGGCACGGAGGCAACGCCCCCCTATCGCCTTGCGGCAAAGAGCCACGGGCAGCACAGGCGCTCGAGCAATCCGATGACGCCGTAGAGCACGAGACCGAGCAGGCTCATGCCGAGGATGGCGTTGAACATCGAGAGAACGTCGCCGATCCCCCAAGCGTCCATGATGAGGTAGCCGAGTCCGGACGTCGTCGCGAAGCTTTCCGCCAGAAAGAGGATCGCCACAGCCGTGCCGCTCGCCACCTTGAGCGACGTGAAGAGCGCGGGCAGCGCCGCCGGCACATAGAGATGCCTGACGGCCTCGGCCGTCGTTCCTCCCATTGAGCGGAAGGCCTTGACATAGGACGGATCAATGCTGAGCGCAGCCGCTCGGATGATGACGAGCACCTGATAGCCCGTCGTGAGCGCAATAAGAAGGACGCGGGAGGCGTCGCCCAATCCCACGAGCGTGAAGAAGACCGGCAGCAGCACGATCTTGGGGAGCGGGTACGTGATGAAGAGAAGCGGACTCCCCGCGAGATCCGCCGCACGGCAGTGCCCGAGAAGAAGCCCCAGCGGAAAGGCGAGCGCCACGGCGGCGGCCAGGCCGAGCGTCAGGCGCCAAAGGCTAACTAAAATGTGGTTCCAGAATTCCGGCGTCGCGAGCGATTGAACAAAGAGCGCGAGCGTCGCAATCGGATCGGGCAGAAGGTCCGGTCCCAGCGCCAGAGCGCCCGCATGCCAGCAGCCGCCCAGAAAGAGAAAGCCGAGCACATAGCGCAGCACGATCATTCGTCGTCTCCCGAAGCGGCCGCGAGCCCCGCATGGATGCGGCGCACGGTATCGTAAAAGGCGGGCGAAGCGCGGTCGCCGCAGCCGAGCGTCCTTGAATAAGCCGGATTCTCAAAGCATTCGGGTGCCCTGCGGCCGCGGGGCGCGAGCATCAGCACGTGCGAGCCGAGCGCAACGGCCTCGCTGATGTCGTGCGTCACGAGAATCACGCTGCAGGGATGGCGACGGCGAAGCGTCGTCAAAAAGTCCTGCATGCGGGCACGCAGGAGTGCGTCGAGGGCCGAAAACGGCTCGTCCATGAAAAGCACCTGTGGCCGTACGATGAGCGCGCGGCCCAACGCCAGACGCTGACGCTGACCGCCCGAGAGTTCCGAGGGAAAGCGCGACTCGAGGCCGGCGAGCTTGAGTTCGCTCAGCATGGCCGAAACACGGCCGGCCGCATCGGCGCCGCGCCCGGCGGCGAGCTCGAGCGGCAGCGCAAGATTCTCCCGCACGCGCTTCCAGGGAAAGAGGCCCAGATGCTGCCAAACGAAGCTTGTGCGCACGTCCTGAATCGAAAGGGAGGCGCCCAGGGAGGTGTTCCACCGGACCGTTCCCGACATCGCGGACCTCAGCCCGGCGAGCGCGGTGAGAAGCGTCGACTTGCCGCATCCGGACTCGCCGACGATGGCAAGCGAAGCCCCGGGCGGCAGGGATAGGCTCAGACCTTCGATGACGGGAGCGCCGTCGTAGCCGAGCGTGAGCCCCTCGCAGACCAGGCCGGGCGGCTCCGGCGCCTCTTCTCTATGATTCTGCATGCGCATCCTTGAATTAAGGCCGGATCACCACGCTGTCGTACGCGGGAACAGCCTTGATCATGTTCTTGGCGACCATCCATTCTCCCACGCGGCGAACGTCCTGCTCGCTCGGCAGCGGCGGCAGGCCGTCGCTCGTGCCGAACATCGAGAAGCGAACCATCGTGTAG
>CABUOH010000106.1 GCA_902493085.1 uncultured Sutterella sp.
GCTCCCGCAAGGGCTCCTCGAACCTGCGCTTCACCTTCAAGGGCCTCACGGCACACGCGGGCAACAATCCCCAGGACGGCCGCAACGCCAACGTCGCCGCCATGCGCCTTGCGCTTGCCGCCTATGAGCTTGACGACAAGGCCCGCGGCACGACCGTGAACCCGGGCCTCATCCACGGCGGCACGGGCGCCAACATCATTTCCGACCATGCCGAGGTCACCCTTGACCTGCGCTTCTGGAATGACGAGGACGGACGCGAACTCATCTCCAAGATTCGCGCCCTCGCCGAAAAGACCTGGGTCGACGGCGTCACGCAGACGGTCGAACAGCTGAGCTACTCGCCCGCCATGCCGCTCTCTCCCACCACGAAGGCGCTCGTTGAAAAAATCACCGACGCCGCACGCGAAGCCGGCTTTGACGCTCAATGGGTGGACGCAGGCGGCGCTTCCGACGGCAACCACATGGCCGAAGCCGGCATTCCCGTCGTCGACGGCTGCGGCCCTGCGGGCGGCGGCTTCCACTCCGAGCGCGAATTCCTGCGCCTTGAGACCGTCGAGGAGCGCATCAACATGATCGTCAACCTTCTCAAGCGTCTCTAAGAGAGCGCCCGAGCCCTCCCGATGCGAGGGGCTCAAGACAAGGCCTCCGAGCCCATGGCTTCGGAGGCCTTTTCGAATTGCGTCATCACCGGAAAAAATAGAAGAGCCCCGATGCAATGCCGACGGGGCTCCATCGTGGGAAGGTCTTACGGTACCTTCCGGGATGCCGGCGATGGGGAGCCGGACTTTTCAAACCGGGGCCTTTTGCCCTTCGGTTGATATTATGGTACGCCCGCTCACGGCTTTCGTCAAGCATTATTTTGCGTGAACTCAACTTCAAAAGCATAGGAAAAACCCGCATCACGCATCATTTCACAGATTTCCCCTTCCGTGACGACAGGTCATCGAAGGCGCTGCGGCAGCAGCTGTTGGCGGAAGCAATCACAGACGAGATTGAGGAATAGTCGGCCGGAGGCGGTCCGCGCTCAGAATTCCAGCGTCATGTCGTACCAGACCGCGCCGCCGTGCTCGGAGGCGGACACCCCCTGATTCACGAAGCCGAACTGCTCGTAATAGTGGATGAGCCTCTCCTTGCAGGTGAGGATGAGGCCGCGGCGGCCTTCGGCCTTCGCCTTCTCGATGAAAGCGCGCATCAGCATGGGCGCAGCGCCCCTGCCGCGCATTTCGGGGAGCACGCAAAAGCCGAAGATCGACTGCCACTGCCCCTCGGGATCGTGAAGAGCGGCATTTTCAAACATCGGATCCGAAATGGTCTTGTCGTTCGTCACCATGCCGTCAATGAGACCGACGGGGCGGCCGTTGTCGCACAAAAGAAGAAAGCACTCGGGAAAGACCTTCATGCGCGCCTCGAAGCTTTCGCGCGTGGCCTTCTCTTCGGGCGGAAAGGACTGCGCTTCAATGTCGGCCATGACGTCAAGGTCGCTCATGGCGGCGGGGCGAACGGTCAGCATGGATGTTCCTCAGCTTTGTTTTCGTTGTTGAGGCCGTCCATTATAGTGCGCCGCAGCCGTTTTCCGATCAAACGCCGGGCATCAAACGCCGAGCATACGGCATCCCGCCCGCGCGCATCGTGCTAGATTTGGTCTACCTGCAATCATTCCAGAATTCACACCGGAGTTCATCATGACCGCTCACGACCTGGCCGGCGAAACCGTGCTTGAGCGCTTCCTGCGCTACGTTGCCTTTGACACGCAGTCGGACCCGAACAGTTCCACGTCACCCTCGGCCGCCAAGGAGCTCTCGCTTGCGGCCGAGCTTCTCGAGGAGCTGCGCGCCCTCGGCATCGAGGCGTTGCTCACCGACACGGGCATCGTCTACGGCTCGATTCCCGCAACGCCCGGCCTTGAAGACCGTCCCGCGATCGGCATGATCGCTCACATGGACACTTCGCCCGATGCGCCCGGCGCCGGCGTCTCGCCGCAGATCATCCGCGTAACTGGCGGCGACATCGTGCTCAACCGCGAAAAGAACATCGTTTTTCGCGTCGAGCAGTTTCCCGAAATCCTTCGCTACGCGGGCGAGGACGTGGTCTTCACGGACGGCACGACGCTCCTCGGGGCAGACGACAAGGCGGGCATCGCCGCGATCATGACGATGGCGGCGCGCCTTTGCGCCGATCCCGGCATCGAGCACGCCGCCATCTCGATCGCCTTCACGCCCGACGAGGAGATCGGACGCGGAACCGAGCACTTCGACATCGAACGCTTCGGCGCGGCCTATGCCTATACGTTCGACGGCGGCGAGATCGGCGAACTTGAATTCGAAAACTTCAACGCCGCTTCAGCCACGCTCACCGTGACGGGCGTGGGCGTTCATCCGGGCGCGGCCAAGGACAAGATGGCAAACGCCGCGCGCATCGCGGCAAATTTCGCGGCGCGCCTTCCGGCTTCGCAGGCTCCCGAGACCACCGAAGGGCGCGAAGGCTTTCTGCATCCGCACGAGATTTCGGGCTCCGTCACCCAAGCCCGCGTCCTCATTCTCATCCGCGATCACGACAAGGCGCTCTTTGAGGCGAAGAAGACGTTCCTGAGAGACCTCGCCGCCGAATTCGCCGCCGCCAATCCGCGCGCAACGATCGAACTTGAAATCAAGGACTCCTACGAGAACATGCGGCCCTACGTCGAGCGCACGCCCGCCGTGATGGAGATCGTGCGCGCAGCCTATGCCGATGCGGGCGTGACGCCCGTCGAGCTTCCGATCCGAGGCGGCACCGACGGCGCCATGCTCTCCGTGCGCGGCCTTCCCTGCCCCAACATCTTCACGGGCGGCCTCAACTACCACGGCATCTACGAGTGCCTTCCCGTCAAGTCGCTCGAAAAGGCGGCCGACGTGGCCGTTGCGCTCGCGCGCCGCTCGGCGGACGTCAAAAGCCTTTGAAAAATCCGTGAAAAAATCCGTGAAAAAATCCGCGCCAGGTTCAATCCCGGCGCAGGGCCAGAAGCGCCACGTTGGAGATGACGAGCGCAATGCCCGCCGTCTGCCAGAAGCCGAGCACGTCGCCCAAAAGCACCATCGAGAAGAAGTAGCCCGCCAGGGGCTCGACGCTGTTGAGAAGCCCCGCGACGACGGGCGTGACGTGTCTCAGGCCCGCGAGAAAGCACCAGAAGGCGACCATCGTGCCGAAAAGCACGAGGAATGCGAAGGCGCCCGCCGACACGGCCGACCACTGGACCGATATGGTCCACGGCGCGCAGAAGACGGACGCCCAGAGGCCGCCGAACACCAAGCCCCAGGCAAGGGCGGGCACGACACCCGCGCGTGCGACGAGGCGCTTTGACTGAATGTTGTAGGCGGCGGCCATGAGCGATGAGACGAGTCCCCAGACGATCGCCATGGGCGAAAAGACGAGTCCGGAGAAGTCGCCGTTCGTCACGATGAGGGAGACGCCCGCGGCGGCGAGCAGGAAGCAGAGCACCTCGAGCCCGGGCACGGGCTTTCGGTTGACGACGGCGCTCCAGAGTCCGCACCAGAGCGGAACGGTGACGAGCAAAATGGCGCCCGTGCCCGCGTTCGAATGGTAGATGGACTCGAAAAACGCATGATGGGCGCCGAAGAGGAGCGCGCCGCTTGCGGCAGCGTCGAGCACCATGCGCCGGTCCGTCCAGAGCTTCCAGATGGCCTTGGGCCGCACGAGGCTCATGATGAGGACGAGGAGAGACCCCGCGCAGAGCTGGCGCAGCGTCACGAGTTCGAGCGCCGTCTCGAAGGCGCCCGAGGAAAAGAGATACTGGACGGCCGTGCCCATGGCCCCCCAGAGGATGCCGGCGAGAAGCACGAGCGCAACGCCCGCGAGGTTCGAACGGTCAACGGACATGATGTCTACAAAATCTCCACGCTCTGCGTCGTGTAGGTCTTCTCGACCGAGACGAGGAGCCCGAAGGGCACCTGCCAGCCCATCTGCATGGCGGTTCTGAGGTTGATCGAAAGCTTGTTGGGTTGCACGAAGATCTGGGAGATTTCGCGCGGCATGTCGCCGTCGATCACGCGGCGAAGGACGTCGGCCTCAAAGAGGCCGTAGCTCTCGAGCGTCTCCTCGCCCGCCCCAAGGAGAATCCCGCGCGACGTGAAGGCGGGGCCCGCGAGCGAATAGCTCCAGACGCCGTGCTTCACAAGCAGCTCCACCACGAGTGCGAGCTCTTCGTCGTTGCACGGGAACCAGGGGAGCATCACGGCGTCGATCCCCTTCTCAACGAGCTTCTCAAGGCATTCGTAGAAGGCCCGGAACTTGGCCGAATCGCTCTTTTGCTCATCCTCGTCGTAGTAGACGTCAACGAACGTAAGCCCCTTCGCAACGCACGCGGCGCGCAGGTCGCCCGCGCCCGACTTGCCCGCCCGCTGCTCGGCCGTCACGAAGCCGAGCGACTTGAAGGGCCGCACGGAGCGAAAGCTCTCGACCTGCTGCCCGAAGTAGCCCGCGCTCACGAGCGCGTGCAGGTTGTCCTGGCCCGAATCGTCGGCGGAAAGGACGATGCCCGTCGCAACGGGATCGGTGCTCGCGAGCGACAGGACGGGAACGGTCTTGACGACTTCGGCGACTTCAAGCGTCGTTTCGGTGCCGAAAACGAGAATGACGTCCACGTCCTTCGCCGTTGCGACGCGCTCTGCGAGCTCGGCCACCATCCGCCTGCGACGCTCCGCGTCGAATTGGCAGTCGTAGTGGCCGTCCGCGAGAAAGCGGATGTTGCTTCCGCCCGCCGTTTCGTGGAGCGCCTTCCAGACGTCGGCCGTGCCGTTGAGTCCGGGCTTGAGCCCTTCGGGCACGCGGTCGATGATGCCGAGCGTCTTGAGGCCGTCGGCAAAGGAGAGGAGGATTCGGCGATAGCGGTCATAGTCGCCGCCCGTCAGCAGCACGGCGCGAACCGTCCTGCCGAGATTGCGGTCGTCTGCGAGCACGGGTCCCATGCGCCCGAGAAGAAGTGCGAGGCCCGCGGCCTGCACGAGGGTGCGTCTTTTGATCATCGCGCGCCTCCGTTGTTGCGGTCTTCGGCCTTGAATTCGAAGACGAGCATGGTGATGTCGTCCGACTGCTCGGTGCGCCGCAATCGCCTCCGTCATGGCGGCGACGTAGGTCTGCGGCCGCTCGCCGCGACAGGCGGCGAAGGCCTTCGACATGCGTTCTTCGCCAAAGAGCTCGCGCCCCTCGTTCATCGCCTCGGTCACGCCGTCGCTGTAGACGAAGACGACGTCGCCGGGCTCGAGCGTCGTCTCAAGCTCCGCATAGTCGACGTCCTCGAAGGGCCCCACGAGCGGCCCCGAAATGTCGCGCAGCCAC
>CABUOH010000107.1 GCA_902493085.1 uncultured Sutterella sp.
GATCTACCGCGCCTTCGTCGTGATGATGGTCTACCTCGGCTCCGTCGCCTCGCTCGGCCTCGTCTGGAACCTCGCCGACCTCTTCATGGCCCTCATGGCCATCGTCAATCTGGTTGCCATCGCGATCCTCGGCAAGTACGCCTTCATCGCGCTTGACGACTACGTCAGCCAGAAAAAGCGCGGCATCCTCAACCCGGAATTCGATCCGAGCGTCCTGCCGAATTCCCGCGGCATTCTCTGCTGGCCCCGCCACAAGGAGGAGGAAATCGATCAGTGCTGATTGCTCGTGCTGATATTGCCCGTGGTGATATTGCCCGTGCTGATGCCGGCTTGAACGAATCGGCATTATGAAAAGCCCGCCTGCGTCCTGATGCGCCGGCGGGCTTTTTCGTGTCGGCCTTCAGGCGGGGCGGGAGGGGGTGATGTGCATCACCTTGGTACTACCTCTTTTGAGGTATGTTCTTGAATGTCGTTGGGGCAGAGGGAGAAGTACGGGCATCGGGAATAACCCTCCACCATCACCTCGGAGGGGTTTAAGAAAAACTTAAGAAAACTTAAACTTTGTAAAACGATGAGGACCGCGCCGACCCCGCCGACGGCCTTGTCACAGGAGAACAACATGCAAAAACAACTGACCCCCGTTGCCGCCGCGCTTGCGCTTCTCGGTCTTCTCGCCGCTGCGCCGTCTTCGGCCGCCGACAATCCGTGTGCGGCCTGCCATGCGAACGTCGCCAAGGATCATGCAGGCGCAGCCCACAAGGACCTCGCCTGCACGACCTGCCACACCGGCACTGAAGAGCATCTCAAGGACATGAAGAAGCGTCCGGCCGTCAACATGGATCCCGCCCAGTGCGGCGCCTGCCACCAGCCGCAGTACAAGTCCGCCTTCATGACGTCCGATCGTCCGGCCCGACAGTCGAAGAAGGCTGCCGGCGGCCCGGCGCCCGACCCGTTCTTTGACCGTGCGCTCGGCGGTCACGGCTTTACGAAGGAGCACGACCTGCCGCGCGCCCACACCTTCATGGCGATCGACCAGTTCATCGTCGACCGTGCGTTCGGCGGACGCTTCGAACCCAAGGACGGCTGGCTCTACACGACGCTCGAGGGCGGCAAGTCCTACAAGGCTTGGGATGTCCTCAAGGACAACTATCCCGACAACAACGAGCAGAAGGCCCACAAGCCGGGCACGGCCGCTGCCGCCAACGGCGTGTGCTGGTCCTGCAAGTCGACCGACCTGATGCTCGACTGGGCCTACATGGGCGACAAGGCTGAGGGCGCGAAGTTCCACCGCGGCTCCAATGCGGTCGACGTCGTGCGCAACGTCCAGCACGGCATGAACTGCAACTTCTGCCACGATCCGCACAGCGCCAAGCCGCGCATCATGCGCGACGCCCTGATCGACGCGATGACGCGCGAAGGCAAGATGAACGTCTACAAGGACTTCGCGGCCCGCCAGGCCAAGCTTGAGGTCAAGGACGCCGGCGTGCGCGGCTTCGAACGCAAGGTCGCCGTGCTCGAGCGGGCCGACTCCCGCCTGATGTGCGCCCAGTGCCACGTCGAGTATGTCTGCAATCCGGGCATGAACGTCAAGACGGGCGAAAAGGTCGGTTTCGACAGCCGCTTGACGAACCTCTTCCCGTGGGTCAACGCCGACCAGATCGAAGCCTACTACGATGATGTCGGCTTCCGCGACTTCAAGCACAACCTGACCGGTGCGACGCTCGTCAAGATGCAGCATCCGGACGCTGAAACGTACTTCGGTTCCAAGCACGACAAGGCCGGCGCCGACTGCGCCTCCTGCCACATGCCCAAGGTGAAGGACGAAAACGGCAAGACCTACACGATGCACTGGGCCACTTCGCCCAAGCACTACGTGAAGGAGACCTGCCTCTCCTGCCACAAGGACAAGAACGAAAAGCAGATGGTCGCCGCGATCGACGCGATGAAGGGTCACTTCGACGGCAAGGTCCGCGAAGCCGAATCCCGCATGAACGACATGTTCAACGCGTTTGAGCTCGCCAAGGCCGTCGGCGTGTCCGAAGACGTCCTTGCCAAGGCACGCAAGCTCCACGAATCCGCCCACATCAACTGGGAATACTGGACTGCCGCCAACGGCGCGTACTTCCACAACCATGACATGGCCGTGCGCAGTCTCGCCAAGTCTGCCAAGGCCGCTTCCGACGCCACCGCGCTTCTGAGGAAGGCCATCGACGAAAAGGCCGCCGCCAAGAAGTAATCCCGACGCGGATGCGATTGGCATGACGCCATGATGAAACGGGCGCCTCCTCGCGGAGACGCCCGTTTCCTATATAGTGTTGGGACAAGAATTCGTCCGGCGCCGCGAGCGCCGGCAACCCGGTTTCGCATCCGAAATCTTCCCCAAAAAAACTACTGATACGCACGCACATGTCCGACGAAATCCTTCTCTACTTCATTCTCCTTCTGATGCTCGTTCTCGCCGTCGGGGCGCTTGTGCCCTCGCTGCTGCGGGTGGGTCGAGAGGAGGCGAGCGTTGAGCGCGAGGACAAAGCCTACGGCCAAGCCGTGACCGAGGCCCTCGTCAGACAGCGGGCGCAGCTTGAGGAGGATTTGAAGTCGGGCGCCGTGACCCGGGCGCAGTACGAGGTGCTCGCCGACGATCTTCGCCGCCGCGCCCTTGAGGAGCACGACGCGGTGTTTCACGATCCCAACGACGGCGCGGGTCGCCGCGCGGCCGCCTTTTCCGGCCCCGTCGTGACGGCCGTCGTTGCGGCGGGCGTCGCAGTGCTCAGCGTCGGCATCTACGCCTTCAACGGTGCGCCCGAGCTCATCGGGCTCGAAAAGGCGCAGGCAGTCTACGACGGCCGTGCCGACACGCCCTCAATCGAGCGCTATCTGGAGGCAAGTCCCGGGGACGGCCGCGCCTGGGTGCTCCTTGCCCGCCGCTACGTCGACGAGGAAAACTATCCGAAGGCGGCCGAGGCCTACCGCAGGGGGCGCGCCGCCAACAGCAAGGTGAAGGCCGATCCGGCCGTGATGCTTGAGCTTGCGGCCACGCTTTTGACGATGGGCGGGCCCGAAAACGCGCGCGAGGCTCAGCCGCTGGCGCAGGGTGCCGTTGAAGGCCGCCCGGGCGACATGAAGGCCGTCGAGATTTTTGCGGTCACCGCTTCGGCCAACGAAGACTGGCGCACGGCGGCCGAAAGCCTTTCGCTTCTCATGGGCGGCATGAATCCCGACACGCCCGAGTACCTGCAGTACGAGATGACGCTCAAGCGCCTGCGCGAGCTCGCCGCCGTGCAGAAGTAGCAGATCCGTCCGCGCGGGATGCATTCGGGTAATTCCGCCGTGGCACGCGCCTTGAGACGGGCATAAAATTTTTTTCCTGTTGGAATAAAAAGTTCCAATGCTTTTTTTCTCCCCTCGAACAACAAAAAGGAAAAAATCATGAACCGCTGCAGGTCTTTTCTCTTGAAGGCCGTTCCCGCGGCCTGCGCACTTTGCGCGGCCGGAACGATTCTCGCCGCCGATCGTGCCGATCTGATGGGCTACGCGCCGGGCGCACAGGTGGTGAAAGCCGACGTGAAGGACGGGCGCATCGACGTGATCTCGGGCATCGTCTACAGTCAGGTCAAGTCTCAGCGCAGCATCCGCCAGCTTCGCATGACGGTGATGACGCCGCGCACCAAGGCGAAGAAGCCCGCCGTCGTCTACTTCCCGGGCGGCGGCTTCACGACGGCCGATCACGAAAAGTTCATCGAGATGCGCTACGCGCTTGCCCGCGCCGGCTTCGTCGTGGCCGCGGCCGAATACCGCCCCGTGCCGGTGAAGTTCCCGGGCCTCGTCGAGGACGGCAAGGCGGCGGTTCGCTATCTGCGCGAGCATGCCGACGAGTACGGCATCGATCCCGCCCGGATCGGCGTGCTCGGGGACTCCGCGGGCGGCTATCTCGTTCAGATGCTCGGCGCGACGAACGGCGAAAAGACGTTTGACAAGGGCGACTTCATGAACGTCTCCTCCGACGTTCAGGCGGTTTGTTCGTTCTACGGCATCTCCGACCTCACGTCGATCGGCGAGGGACTCGATGAGGCGCAGATCCGCATTCATGCCTCGCCCGCCGTCACCGAAGCCCTTCTCGTGCATGGTCCCGCCTTCGGCAAATTCCCCGGTGCGAGCATTCTCTCCGACAAGGAAAAGGCTATGAAGGCGAGCTCGCTCGGCCACATCGACGGCAGCGAGCCGCCGTTTCTCGGGCGACACGCTCGTGAGCCCGATGCAGAGCGCGCACCTCTACGAGGCGCTCAAGACCGCCGGCGTCGACGCCGAGTACGTGCTTCTCGAAGGCGCCGGGCACGGCGATCTGCCCTGGTTCCAGAAGCCCGTCATCGAGCGCGTCGTCAAATTCTTCGAGCAAAAGCTCGGCAGCCCCTCAAGGGAGGCGGCCGAAGGCAACAATCGCCGGCGCCGGGCGCCGGTCCCCGCATTACTCACGCCCCGTTCGAGCCAAGTGCCCGCCGGGGCGTTGTTGCATGCATAAAAACTTATCTAAACAGGCGTGTAAAAATCTCTTGACATGGGGATATAAAAATTTCTATAATGCCGTCAATCGCTGAAACCGACGCTTCGCATCGAAAAGAAGTGTAAGCGTTGCACGTCGCCCTTGATGTTGGACAAAAAATTCTTCATATAGGAATTTATTTGCCCATTTCAAGCCGACGACGCCGTGTCGTGATTGGGCGACGAATCAAACCGCGTGCTCCGCACTTTCAGCCCCGCTGCGGAGGGCGAGAACCAGGCTCTTAAGGAGAGAACAATGAATCAACAGGAAAAGGCCGAGCGCTTCACGGAACTCATGACGCGCTTTACGTCCGTGCTGGGCAAGATTCTTCCGGACGATGTTGCCGACCGTCTTGCCGAGCTTCGCAAGGAGCAGACCTCCGACATTTCCCGCATCGTCTACGATGCGATGTTCGACGACCTTGCGGCGGCCCGCCGTCTCAACGTCCCGCTTTGCCAGGATACGGGCGTCATCCAGTACTACATCGAGGTGGGCGCCAATTTCCCGCTCCTCTCTGAAATGCGCGCCTGCCTGGACGAAGCGGTGCGCCGCGCCACGATCGAGGCGCCGCTTCGCCAGAATGCCGTACAGATCTTCGACGAACGCAATACCGGCAACAACACGGGCGTTCGCGTGCCTTGGATTGACTGGGAAATCATTCCCGACTCCGACAGCTGCCTCATTCACGGCTACATGGCCGGCGGCGGCTGCTCGCTGCCCGGCGCCGCCAAGGTGCTGATGCC
>CABUOH010000108.1 GCA_902493085.1 uncultured Sutterella sp.
TGCATCTGCGGATTCTTCGTATCGAGAATGCGAAGAGGATTCGTGTAGAGGCGACGGCGAGCGTCCTCATCGAGCACGTCCTGATTGGCCTCAAAATATTTGATCAGGGCCTCGCGGTGAGCCTGACGTTCGGGCAGCGCACCGAGCGTATTGAGCTCCAGACGGACTTCGCCCACGCCCAACTCCTTCCAGATGCGCGCGAGCATCATGATCATTTCAGCGTCGATGTCTGGCCCCTCCATGCCCAGAGCCTCGGCGCCGAGCTGATGGAACTGGCGGTAGCGCCCGCGTTGCGGACGCTCGTGGCGGAACATCGGACCGCAATACCAGAGGCGCTGCGTGGTGCCGTAAAGCAGACTGTGTTCGTTGACTGCGCGCACGACGGCGGACGTGCATTCGGGACGCAACGTAAGCTGGTCGCCGTTCATGCTGTCGGTGAAGGAGTACATCTCCTTTTCCACGATGTCAGTCACTTCGCCGACGCCGCGGGTGAAGACCTTGGTGTTCTCAAGGATCGGAGTGCGGATTTCCTGATAGCCGTAGCGTTCGAGCACGCCGACGGCCGTCTGCTGCAGAGTCTGCCAGACGGCGGCATCGGCGGGGAGCATGTCGTTCATGCCCTTGACGCCGGCAAATTTCTCTTTGCTCATTCTTGTCAAATATCAGAGTGCATACGGGCCGAAGCACCGTAGGTCGTTTGGACGAATTCTTCAATCATAGCGTGAAAGCGGGCCTGCATGTCATCTCCCTTGAGGGCGCAGACCTTCTCTCCGCGAACGTAAACGGGAGCGACCGGGCTTTCTCCGGATCCGGGCAGGCTGATGCCGATGTCAGCCTGGCGGCTTTCACCAGGGCCGTTGACGACGCAGCCCATGACGGCGACCGTCATGTTCTCGACGCCGGGGCACGAGACTCGCCAGTCGGGCATGCGCGAACGCAGGTATTCCTGCGTGCCGGCGGCGAGACGCTGGAAAAGATCGGAGGTCGTGCGGCCGCAACCCGGACAGCTCGTCACCATCGGAGTGAAGCTCCTGAGGCCCATGCACTGAAGGATCTCCTGAGCGACCACAACCTCCTCGGTGCGGGGCGCGCCCGGAGACGGCGTGAGCGAGACCCGGATCGTATCGCCGATGCCTTCCTGAAGCAGGATGGAGAGTGCAGCCGTTGAGGCAACGATGCCTTTCGATCCGATGCCCGCCTCGGTCAAGCCGAGATGAAGCGCATAGCTGCCGCGTCTTGCGAGCATGCGGTAGACAGCAACGAGCCCTTGAACCTCGGAGACCTTCGCGCTCAGCACGATGCGGTCAGCCGGAAGGCCCAGCTTCACCGCCATGTCGGCACTCTGCACGGCGCTCTCGACGAGAGCTGCGCGAAACACCGCATCGGGCGTGAGCGGATTCTCGGATGCGTTGTTCTCGTCCATCATTCGGGCGAGGAGCGCCTGATCCAGTGAGCCCCAATTGACGCCGATGCGAACAGCGGCGCCATACTTTTTAGCGCACTCGATCATGCTGGCAAAGTTCTCCATGCCCTTTTCGCCTTTGCCGACATTTCCCGGATTGATCCTGTACTTGGAGAGTGCCGCAGCGCATTCTGGATGGTCGGCAAGGAGCTTGTGCCCGTTGTAGTGAAAGTCGCCTACAAGCGGAACATCGCACCCTGCGCGATCGAGCGCTTCACGGATGCGCGCGACGCCTCGAGCGGCATCGGGCGTATTGACGGTGAGGCGGACGAGTTCACTCCCCGCTCGGGCGAGCGCCAGCACCTGTGCCACGCTCGATTCGACGTCGGTCGTCGACGTATTCGTCATCGACTGCACGACGATCGGATTCATGCCGCCGATCGTCACAACACGGCCGCCCCATGCGACTTTGACGGCATGGGTTTTGCGGCGGAATTCAAGAGTATTTGCCGACACGGCTATAGTCTCCGGGAAATACACACCGACCCGAGGGCCCGTGTGAAAAGAGCGGCCCTCCAGGCCGCTTCTCCACTGAATCAATCGAAACTTTCTACTTCACCACGAAGCGGCAGATGCCGTTGCGGGTGGACTTGGTGAGTTCATACGGCTTACCGTCGACCGTGAGCGTCATGACGGAGGCGTTCCCGACCGTCACGCGGGCGCCGACGGGCACGTTGAGAGTCTCATTGCCGCCTGCCGCCATTTCCTTGGCAAAGAAGCTTCGGCCGTTGGGCAGAAGAATCTGCACCCAACAGGCGCCTGAAGTGGAGAGCGAAACCCGGCGTTCGGTCGGAGCCTGAGCTTGAGCGCGCGCCTTTTCGGCGGCCTCCTTCTCGGCCTGAGCCTTCTCGGCTGCGGCCTTTTCCGCAGCAGCCTTCTCTGCGGCAGCAGTTTCAGCCGCAGCCTTTTGTGCTGTAGCCTTTTGTGCCGCAGCCTTTTCCTCATCGATTTTTTCTGCAACAGCCTTCTCGGTCTGCGGCGGGTTCTGCGACGGCGCCGCATCTAAAGGCTCGGACGCCTGAGCGGCTGCAGCAGGTTGAGCAGCCTCCGTGCCGGGAACGCCGCTCATGCTCGACCATGCGTACCAGCCTGCCGCACAGATGAGCGCAGCTGCGATCGCCGCAGCGGCGGCCTTGAGGCCGGTGCGAGAGCCGGAAGCGCGAACAATGGTTTCCTTTGCAGGATCGTGGTCGGGCAAAACGCCGACGCTTGCTGCGCCGTAGCGGGCGCTGTAGTCTGCCACAAGCGGATCAGGGTTTAGGCCCAAAACCGACGCTACGCCGCGAATGAAGGCACGCACGTAGACGGGTTCGGGCAGTTCGGCAGTGCTTTCACTCTCGAGCGCCCGCACCTGCTGTACCGACAGACGGGAGCGTGCGGCCATGTCGCCGATCGAAATGCCCTGAGCTTCGCGGGCGCGCTTGAGTGCGGCGCCGAAGCCTTCGGCGGGGGCCGGATGCATAATCGGCTCGTTCATGTCAGACGTTTCTTGGGCCATGGCGCTTCCTTCCAAGATTGGCTAGATGATCAATGTCTTGAAGCGCCGCAGGCCCTCACGGCCCGCACACGCCTCGTTGGGATCTCACTCCCGGCGGCGGGCCGCCTGCAGAAGAGGCGCGGCCTCGGCCTTTTGCTGCGCGAGACGCTCGGCACGGCGAGTGCGGTCGCGCACCTCGCCTGCAAGCTGGCCGCACGCAGCATCAATGTCGTCCCCCCGCGTCTTGCGGACCGTTGTTACGATGCCTGCCTCGTTGAGGCGGCGGCAGAACGCAAGAACCTGCTCGCGTTCGGGCTTTCGCAGGTCGGACTGCGTGAAGGGATTAAAGGGAATCAGGTTGAACTTGCACGGCACGTTTTCGCGGCGCACGAGTTCGACGAGTTCGTCGGCCTGCTCAAGGCGGTCGTTGATTCCGCCGAGCATGACGTACTCGAAGGTGATGAAGTCACGCGGCGCCACCTTCAGATAGCGTCGGCAGGCAGCCATCAGATCGGCAAGCGGATGCTTGCGGTTGACGGGCATGAGCTTGTCGCGAAGCGCATCGTTGCCCGCATGCAGGCTCACGGCGAGCGCCACGGGGCTGTCTTCAGCCAGCTTGTCCATTTGCCGGACAAGGCCCGAAGTAGACACGGTGACGCGTCGGCGGGATAGCCCGTAGCCGTTATCGTCGAGGAAGATGTGCAGCGCCCTCAGAACGTTATCGAGGTTCTGCAGCGGTTCGCCCATCCCCATGAGCACAACGTTGGAGATGATTCGATCGTTGGGATCCGTCACGCCTGCGTCGCGTCGCAGTTCGCGTTCGGCCCACCAGAGCTGACCCACGATCTCGGCGGTTGTGAGATTTCGGTTGAAGCCCTGCTTGCCCGTGGAACAGAAGAGGCAGCCCATGGCGCAACCGGCCTGCGTGGAGATGCAGAGCGTTCCGCGGTCATCCTCGGGAATGAACACCGATTCGACCGCGTTTCCGTTGCCGACGTCAAAGAGCCACTTGCGCGTGCCATCGGCCGACTTCTTTTCGGTGATGGGCACGGGAGGACGCACTTCGGCCATGTCCTTCAGCTTGGCTCGAAACGCTTTTGCAAGGTTCGTCATGCTGTCGAAGTCTCCTTCGACATGGCGATGAAGCCAGCGCGAAAGCTGAGTTGCACGGAAGGCCTTTTCGCCGATGCCGGCGCACCAAGCTGTGAGTCCCTCATGATCAAAGTCGAGAAGGTTCACCTTGGGAGCGGCAGACTCTTTGACGTTGTCGGTCACGTATTTTTCCTCACTGAGTTCGCAGCGGATCAGCGGCTGTGAATGGCGAGAGCCGGGAAGAAGTAAGCGATTTCAACGGCGGCCGTTTCAGGAGCGTCGGAACCGTGAACGGCGTTGGCGTCGATGCTTTCAGCGAAGTCGGCGCGGATCGTGCCGGCGGCAGCCTTCTTCGGGTCGGTGGCACCCATGAGTTCGCGATTCTTGAGGATGGCGCCTTCGCCTTCGAGAACCTGGATCATGACCGGGCCGGACGTCATGAAGGAGACGAGATCCTTGAAGAAGGGACGTTCCTTGTGAACGGCGTAGAAGCCTTCGGCTTCGGCCTGGGAAAGCTGACGCATCTGAGCGGCGACGATCTTGAGGCCGTTCGTTTCGAAGCGGGAATAGATCTTGCCGATCACGTTCTTGGCAACGGCGTCCGGCTTGATGATGGAGAGGGTGCGTTCAATAGCCATTTTGTTCTCTCAGAAAAAGCCCGGAAAAACGGCTCCGGGACGTGGAAAAACCGACAAAAGGGAGCACCTTAGCCCCCTTTCGTACTGAACTCGTGATTTTAGCACGAGGCCGCTCACCCGCCTCCGGCACCGCACGTCTTTTTCTTTTGGCTACAACCCAATCAGGGTAACTTTGCTTTCGAGCTCCGCGTGAGTCATGGCAGAATTGCAGGTGTTACGAATTACCGGCACACCCATTTCGGATTTCTGCCCATGTCCACCAACAACCAAGAAAAGCACGATGCGCCCGTCAACCGCCCTGTCGACAAGATCTTTGCCGAAAACCTCGGCGTCACTTTCGGCGGGTGCATCCGGGACCTTTCGGGCTCGCTCTTCAACAAAGAGGTGGCAAAGGCCGCCGGCGTCAGCTTGTGCCCGCTTCCGCTTCTCGGAGGCGCCGACAAGCGCCGCTTCAAAGCCTTTTGGGCAGCCAATCTTCAGGCCGTCGCCATGAGGGCCGCTCTCGAGAATCTTCCCGCCTTTGCCGACGAAAAGCTTGTAAAAAAGACGCTCTTCCAGATGCAGACCTTCGTCGACCAAGCCCTCGGACGTCCGCTC
>CABUOH010000109.1 GCA_902493085.1 uncultured Sutterella sp.
GGTCCTGGCTCTTGATGTAGCCGCCGCGCGAGAGCGTGACGACCATGTCGCGGCGCGGAATGAGGTCGCGCTTGTTGAAGTTCGGATCGCCCATGAGGTCGATCGTTGAATGGCGCTCGTCGCCATATTCCTCTCGAATGTGTTCAAGCTCCGCTCCGATGATCGCGTTGACGCGTTCGGGACGAGCAAGAATGTCGAGACAGTCGGCGATGTTGGCCATCATTGCGGCATAGTCCGCGCGAACCTTGTCCTGCTCGAGACCAGTCAGGCGGCGCAGGCTCATCGCCAGAATGTTATCGATCTGCGCGCGGGTGAGATAGTAGAGTCCGTCGGCTTGGATGCCTCGGGCGGGATCCATGTCTTCGGGATAGTAGCGATGCATCTCCTCAACGCTGCGGCTTGCAAGCTCCTGAGCCATTGCCATGGGCCAGCCCCGGCCGTAAAGCTCATCGGCAGCCTCAGCCGGCGTCTTTGCGCTGCGGATGATGCGGATGAATTCGTCAAGATTCGAAAGCGCAACCGTCTGACCTTCGAGCAGATGTCCCTGCGCACGGTACTTGCCCAGACGGAAGACCGTACGGCGCGTCACCACTTCGCGGCGGTGCGACAGGAAGTGCACGATCATCTGCTGCAGGTTGAGAAGCGTCGGCTGGCCATCTACGAGGGCGACCATGTTCATGCCAAAGCTCTCCTGCATCTGCGTCATCTTGAAGAGATTGTTGAGCACGACCTCCGGCATGGCGCCCTGCTTGAGATCGATGCAGATGCGGATGTCCTTCGAGGACTCATCACGCATTTCTGCGATGCCCTCGATCTTTTTCTCGCGCATGAGCTCGTGCATCTTCTCGTACATGACGCGCTTGTTGACCATGTACGGAATCTCGTCGACGATGATGCGGACGCGGTCGCGGCCGAATTCCTCAAGATGCGTGCGGGCGCGCATGACCACGCGGCCGCGGCCCGTCCGATAGCCCTGATGCACGTCCGAGATGCCGAAGATGACGCCGCCCGTCGGAAAGTCCGGCGCAGGCATCAGGCGAATGAGATCCTCGATCGAACACTCCGGATGGTGAAGCTGATGCAGGCAGGCATCAATCGTCTCGCCGAGATTGTGAGGCGGGATGTTCGTGGCCATGCCCACGGCGATGCCGGAAGAGCCGTTGATGAGAAGTTGGGGAAGACGGGTCGGCAGGACGACGGGCTCCTTTTCGGAGTTGTCGAAGTTGGGAACAAAATCGACGGTGTCCTCATTGATGTCGGCAAGCATTTCGGCAGCGATCTTTTCGAGACGCACTTCCGTGTAACGCATGGCGGCCGGGCTATCCCCGTCGATCGAGCCGAAGTTGCCCTGGCCGAAGATGAGCGGATAGCGCAACGAAAAAGGCTGAGCCATGCGCACGATAGTCATGTACGCGGCTGAGTCGCCGTGCGGGTGGTACTTGCCGAGCACTTCACCCACAACGCGCGCGGCCTTCTTGGTCGGGTTGTTATGGGTGTTCTTGATCTCGTTCATGGCATGAAGCACGCGACGGTGCACCGGCTTCAAGCCGTCACGCACATCGGGAAGCGCTCTGCCCACAATCACGCTCATGGCGTAATCGAGATAGGAACGCTTCATTTCCGACTCAAGCGAAATCGGAAGGAGTTCATGCGCAACGCTCAGGGCGGATCCCTGAAGCGGTGCTTCGTCCTGCGCGTCTTCCGCGCCTTGCGCGTCCTGCACCTGCGGCTCTTCCTTATTGTCTTTTTCGTCCATGCCGATTATTCCTCTGGATAAAGCCGTGCGCCCCGTCTAAGCGAAGCCGGCCAACTCTTTTTCTCGAAGTCCGTGCGGACCAATGCGGCCGGGGTTCGCAAGCCCTGCCGAAGCGACCTCCCCTCAGGCGCCCTCCGGCGTTCCGGCATTGGTCTAAACAATGCATTTTACCAGTAATTACCTCCTTCAAACCCGAATACAATTGGCTGAAGTCCTGCCCGGTGCCGGGGTCCTGGCACCGACGGAGGCTCCGTTGCGCCCGCACTTTTCAAGTATTAACGCATGAGGTTGCGCATGAACGCCGACACGCTCGTCGAGGCCCGTTGGGTCATTCCCGTCATTCCCCGAAACACCGTTCTCGAAAACCACACCGTTGTCCTATCCCACGGCCGCGTATCCGACATTCTCCCGACCGAGGCCGCGCGGATCCGCTACGCCGGGCTCCACTCCAGAACGACCCGACTTCCCGGGAGCGTCGTCATGCCGGGGCTCGTCAACCTTCACACTCATGCCGCCATGAATCTACTGCGCGGCAAAGGCGCCGACCTGCCTCTCATGGACTGGCTCACTCAAGAGATCTGGCCCGCGGAAGGGCGCCTCATGAGCCATGCCTTCGTACACGACGGCAGCCTGCTCGCTGGCATGGAAATGGCCCGTGCCGGCATTACCTGTTGTTCGGACCTCTACTTTTTCCCGGATGCTGCAGCCGAAGGCCTTCGAGAGGCCGGGCTACGCTGTGCGACCGCAGGCATCATCATCGGCTTTCCTTCCGCCTGGGCCGTCGATGAAGAGAATTACTTCAAGAAGTGCGAAGCGCTCATCGAGCGCTTCGCCGATGATCCGTTCGTTCGTGCAACCGTCGGACCGCACGCACCCTATACGGTGAGCGACGCGTCTCTCGCCCGCTGCGCCCGTCTGAGTGAGCGACACGACCTTCCCGTACACATTCACGTCAATGAAACCGCCGACGAAATCAAGACCTCCCTCAAGGAGCACGGCGAGCGCCCCGTCGCGCGCCTCGCCCGTCTCGGCCTTCTCAATGAACGGCTCATTTCAGTTCACAGCGTACACTCAAACAGCGAGGACATCCGCATGCTCGCAGAAGCCGGGGCTTCCGTCTGCCACTGCCCCTCTTCGAACCTCAAGCTCGCCTCGGGCTTTGCTCCCATCGCAAAGATGATGAAGGCCGGCATCAACATCGGTATCGGCACCGACGGCTCAGCAAGCAACGACAAGCTCGACATGCTCGGCGAAACACGTCTCGCCGCCATGCTTGCCAAGGCCGTCGAAGGCGACACCACCTGCGCAAAGGTATTCGAAATGCTTGAGGCAGCCACGCTCGGCGGGGCCCGGGCGCTGCATTGGGATGACGAAATCGGCTCCCTCGAAATCGGAAAGTGCGCTGATATGATTGCCGTAGATTTGTCGGGCATTGAGTGCGGCCCTGTTTCCGACCCCGCCGCCCAGCTTCTTTATTCGGCAGGCAGAGAAAACGTAACGCACACATGGGTCGCCGGCAGGCTCATTGCCGGCGAAGGCGTCGCACAACCGCACGACATCGCCGGCCGCCTGCTGCACCAATGGGCGAGTCTCCCTTAGGTGTATCACTGAATGTCTGACGGTGGAAATCAGTGCGGAAATCTGACAGAATGGTTCTAGATATTGAGCCATTTAGCTCGACAGAACATCGCGCCGCGTCACAAGCCTTACGCGATCGGTGTATCCTGTTCGGGTTAACGGGCAAGACGTCTGGGTGATCTGTTTGTAGCCGGCAGACTTGTTGGTGACAAATCGTCCATCCCGTTTAAGCTTCCTGAACTTTTTGAGGATAACAACAATGAAGACTTCTCTGAAGATTGGCGGTCTTGTTGCCGCTATGATGCTGGCGGTGTCGGGCGCTTCCTTCGCTGCCGACCAGGTCAGCCCCTATGTCCACTCCTCCGACGGCAAGATCGTCAAGAGCGGCTACGGCCTCTGCTGGCGCACCTCCTTCTGGACGCCGGCTCTCGCTGAGGCTTCCGGCGAAGGTTGCCAGTGTGACGCCGACGTTCTTCCCGCTGAAGCCTGCCAGCCGAAGCAGGCTGCCGCTCCGGTTGCTCCCGCTGCCGAAAAGGTGACCTTCTCTGCAGACATGCTCTTCAACTTCGACAAGTCCACCCTCAAGGATGAAGGCAAGGCCGTTCTCGACGACCTCGTCTCCCGTCTCGCCGGCGTGAACGTTGAAGTCATCCTTTCGACCGGCTATGCCGACCGCCTCGGCAAGGAAGCCTACAACGAAAAGCTGTCCGCCGCCCGTGCTGAGTCCGTCAAGGCCTACCTCGTCTCCAAGGGCGTTGATGCCAACCTGATCCAGACCGAAGGCCGCGGCGAAGCCGACCCGGTTGTTGACTGCCCGGCTCCCTCCGCCAAGGGCCAGGTCAAGAACTTCCGCGAACTCGTCCAGTGCCTCGCACCGAACCGCCGCGCCGTGGTTGAAGTCGTCGGTACGCGTCAGTAACCTTACTGACTGACGTTTCGCAGGGGCGGGCATGAACCGTCCTCAGAAAGCCCTCGAATGTCAAGCGTTCGAGGGCTTTTGCGCATTGTTATCCGCCTCATCATTACGCTCTTCTCATGACAGCCCGTCTTTTCCTCTTCGACCTTGACGGAACCCTCGTTGACACGGCGCCCGATCTTGCACTCGCCGTCAACATGGTGCGTACCGCCCGCGGCATGGTCCCGCTCCCGGAGCCGGAACTCCGTCCCTTCGCCAGCAAAGGAGCGCCCGGTCTTCTGAGAAAGGCCATGAACATCACTCAGGACGACCCTGACTTTCCCATCCTGAGGACCGAATTCCTTGACAACTACGCCGCCCATATGGCAGACCGTTCCCGCGCTTTCGAAGATGTCACAACCATGCTCGACGCTCTTCGCGCCGCAGGCATCCGCACGGGCATCGTCACCAACAAGGTCGAGCACTTGGCGATTCGCCTGACAAGCGCTCTAGGGTTGAACCATAAACTCGACATCGTGCTCGGCAGCGATTCCAAGGGGTGCGCCATGAAGCCCGCTCCCGACTCGCTGATCACGGCCGCCCGCATGCTCGGGATTCCTACGGACCAAACACTCTACGCCGGCGACGACCCAAGGGACGTTCAAGCCGCCCACGCGGCGGGCATGCCGTGCGCAGCTTGCGCATGGGGTTATGCGCTCACGCCTCCTGAAACATGGAATGCGGATTTTGTTGCACATTCGCCCGCCGACCTCGCAGCTTGGGCTGGTCTTGCGCTATAATGTCTACCCTTCATACAGGGGGCGCCTTGGCTTCGACGGGGACGCGGACGCTGTATGGGGCATGTCGAGGTGCAGTCACCTCGTAAATCCGCTGCAAACAATTAAACGCCAACAACAAGCGTTTCGCTCTCGCTGCTTAAGCGGGATGCTGCACCGGTTGGTCTCTGGGCCGGGTCGAGCAATCGACAGCAGTATCATTTGACAGGGTCTAGGTTGTGCGGCTGTCG
>CABUOH010000110.1 GCA_902493085.1 uncultured Sutterella sp.
ATGGGCAGCCTTGTAAGCGATGCCGGTTCCGTCGGCTTCTATGGCGCCATGGCTTCTGCCTTCGCTTCCGGCTGGTCTGACAACATCACGGGTCATACCGCCGTCATGGCCGACTACCAGAGCCGCTACGACAATACGATCGCCTATGTTTCCCCTGAATTCGCCGGCGTGAAGGTTTTCGCTCAGTACGCGATGGGCGATACGAACGAAAACAAGAACACGAACGACCGCTACGCCGCTCTCGGCGCCGAATGGAAGGCCGGTGCTCTTGATGTCGGCTTCCTCGTCGACTGGCTTGACAAGGACGACTCCAAGATCTTCAAGAACGACCCCAATCTGCAGGACACCTACACGTTCAATCTTGCCGGTTCTTACGACTGCGGCTTTGCCAAGACCTTCATGGCCGTTCAGTACTTCAAGGACGCCCGTGACGCCGGTTCCGTGCTCGACTCCATGGGCATCTATGATCTCGACACCTACAGCTCGCTTTATCCCAACGAACCGGCCCGCGCTGAAAAGGCTCTGAAGTTCTCTCGTGCCGCCATTTCGAACACGGGCTACGGCGTGCACATCGGCACGACCTTTGAAGCGCTCGGCGGCAACTGGCTTGCCGGCATCGGCTACATGGAAGCCGACATAGACTATGCCAACGATGGTCAGCTTGCCGATTCCAAGGCCTACACGGCTTCTCTTGGCTACGAATATTCCCTCTCCAAGCGCACGATGCTCTATACGGGCGCCGGTTATGTCAAGCGTGAAGCCGACATCAACGGTACGAATGTCGACGCCTCTTGGGAACAGGAATCCTACGACTTCGTCGCCGGCCTCGTTCACAAGTTCTAATCAGCCAGTTCTGATTTGAATGCATCCGCCCGTCTGGGGTTGTCTCAGACGGGCGTTTTGCATCTTGCGAAGTCAAGTTTCACGCATGGCTGCGGTCTTGTCTCAGGCTAGGTCCAGGCTTCAAGAAAGCAGTGCTTGAGGGTCGAGAAGTCTCCGAAGCGCACGCCTCTGGGCGCCTCCTTCATGACGAGCGGCTTGCCGTGATAGGCAAAGCCGAAGCCCGCCGCCGCAATCATCTGCAGGTCGTTGGCGCCGTCGCCGCCCGCAATCGTTTCGCCGAGCGACGCGCCGTTGACCTCGGCGAGCACTTCGAGCGCGCGTCGCTTGCCGTCGGCGTCGAGAATCGCGCCGCCCGCCGGGCCCCGCACGCCGCCCGTGAGGCGTCCGTCCTCGATGACGAGGCGGTTGCAGACGACGCCCGTCATGCCGAACCGGTTCGCCACGTGAGAGGCGATTTCTTCGAATCCTCCGGTGAGAATGTAGGTTTTGAGTCCGTGGTGCCTGAGAAAGGCGACGAAGTCAAGGGCGCCGGGCGTGGGACGGGCGCGCTCGATCGCATGGTCGACGATCTCGCGGCCAGCGCCCGCAAGAACGGCGACGCGCCGGCGCAGCGATTCGTCAAAGGGGAGGAGCCCCTCCATCGCCTTGCGGGTGATGCGCGAGATCTTTTCGCCTGCCCCTACGGCGCCGGCCATCTCGTCGATGCATTCGCATTCGATGAGCGTGGAGTCCATGTCGAAGCAGGCAACGCGAAAGCGCGAGAGCGAAAGATCGGGCGGCAAAAGCAGGGCGTCCACGCCTGCGGCCTCGGCCGAAGCTGACAGTCCCGACGGAAAGCCCGTTGATGAAATGCCCGAAAGTCGAATGAAGCCCGGCTTGGCGCGCTTCGTGTGGAAGTTGAGACGGTCGGCGAGTTCGCAGATGCTCCGGTCGTCGCCCGCAAGGAGCAGGTCGTTCATGGTTGTGCATGCCTCATGAAAAAGAGGAAACAGAGTTCCGAATCGGGTCAGCCTTGACGGCCGCTGCAGTCGCTCACGGGGCGCCCGTGCTCGGGCGTCCAGCCGTCGCTGCTGATGCGGCTGCCGCAGGTCACGTAGGCGCGGCCTTCGTAGGAGAGGCGCTCGATGCGCTGACGGAAGGTCCCGAGCGCAAGTTCGAACGCTTCGCGAACGGCCGGGGCGCGATGCGCGCTGCCGCCCGGCAGGGCTTCTTCGAGAAGGCGGCCCGTAGGCTTAGGCATGCCGCTTTGGGGCAAAAGCCCTTCTAGCGTCATGAGGGTCACGGCCAGGTCGGCGTGCCCCGCGGGCTCCTCATGAACGGCGGATCCCGGGAAGGCGGTGCCGCCCGCGGCGAGCACGGCGCGGATTTCCTGAGGGAGCAGCCCGCCGTGGTTGCCAGCACCGATCTCGAGCTCGGGCGCCATGACGATGCCGCCCGTTTCAGGGTCGCCTCTGGGAACGATGCGAAGGTCCGGCGAGCGCCGGTTGTCGGTAAAGACCAGGCGTTCGGAGAAGGTGCCCGCAATCCGCCCCTCGATTGCGCCGGGGGCCTCCGGATCGGACGGCGAAAAGAGAAGTCCGATGTCGGGTGAGGCCATGAGTGCGTCCCGGGCGCGCAGTTGAAGGGCGGCGTCTTCGGGATGCGTGAACCAGAGGCCCGCGCAGTAGGTCCCGACGAGCACGGCGTCGGCCTTGTCGACGTCGGCGCCTTCGAGCACGTCGCGGGCCGTGAGGATCCGAAGGCCCGCCTTTTCAAGAATGCCCTTCAGGTCGATGTGGCGTCGCACGACGCCGTGCCCGTGGTCGGACATGACGATGAGCTGCACGCCGGCGTTACGGCCTTCGGACTCCCACCAGTCGAGAACGCGTTCGAACTGACGGTCGGCGTCGCGCCTCGCTTCCCGGGTGAGTTCGGCATCGATGCCGAATTCGTGCGAGGAGTGGTCGGGCTCGCCGATCCAGAGGACCGTCACGTCGCCCAAGCCTCGGGGGAGCTCGCGCTCGAAGAAGAGGTCGACGGTCATGCGCGTGCCCTTGAAGTCCGGGAATTCGAGCGGCACGCCGCGGCCCTTGGCTTCGACGAGCGCCCGGCGCTCGTTTTCGGGCGCTGCGGCCTCAAGGTCGTGAACGCAGGCGCAGACGTGCCCGGGCGAGCGGTCGGCATGGAGATGCTGAAGGCGCGTGCTGCCCACCGAATTGGCGCAGTAGACGCGCAGGGTCTTGCCGGCGGCCTCGAGCCGTTCGCCCAGGGTGGGCACCTGAAGAAGGCCGTCCTTATGACGGTGGCGCAGAACGTGCGAGAGGTCGAATCCGAAGAAGACGCCCTCGGCGCCGCCCATGTCGCGCCGCCAGTAGCAGTTGGCGACGAGCCCGTGGTCGGTCGGGCGAAAGCCCGAGAAGATGCCCGGATGGTTGACGTAGGTTTCGGTCGGGAAGTCCGCCAGATAGTTGCTCCAGACGTGATGGGCGGCCATGAAGCGCGAGAGCGCGGGCATGTCGGCCGCCGCATCGCAGGGGCGAAGGCCGTCAAAGCCCACGATCAGAAAGCGGATGCCGTCGGAGGAAGTCGAAATGGAGGTCATGAGTGGCTCCTCAGCGGGCGGCGGGCTCGAGCTTTTGCTGAACCCAGTCGCCGAGTATGGACATGGAAAGCGTGGAGACAACGATCACGAGGCCGGGAATCACGGCGATCCACCAGGCGGTCGTCAGGTAGTCGCGCCCGAAGCCCAGCATGGTGCCGAGCGAGCTCATCGGAGGCTGAACGCCGACGCCGAGAAAGGAGAGCGAGGTTTCCAGAAGGATCATCCCGGGGAAGTTGAGCGTCATGTTGACGACGAGCGCCGAGGCGATGTTGGGCAGGATGTGCCTGAGGGCGATCGAGGCCGTGGGGAGACCGAGCCCCTCGAGCGCGCAGGCATAGCCTTCGGTGTAGGCCGAGCGCGAGAGGTTTCGCGTGAGCCTTGCGTACCGGTCCCAGCCGTAGACGGCCATGATCACGATGATGACGGTGACGTCGGTGCCGAGAAAGGCGATGATCGTGAGCGCGAGAATGATGAAGGGAAGCGAGGCCGTGAAGTCGATGCCGCAGTTGACGGCGTCGTCGACAAGCCCTCCGAAGCGCGCGGCGAGAAAGCCGAGGAGCGTGCCGATGACGGCGCCAAGCAGCGTGCCCACGACCGCAAGCACGAAGGACATGCGGATCGAGTAGAGAAGGCGCGAGAAGATGTCGCGGCCGAGCTCGTCGGTGCCGAGAATGTGCGCGGCGCTCTCAAACGGCATGAGAAGCCGTGCCGTGAGGTCCATCGCCTCCAGGTCGTAGGGCGCGAGCACCGGGGCGAGAAGCCCCGCGGTGAAGAAGACGGCGAGAATGACGCCTGCCGTCAAGGCGAGAACGGGACGTGTTTTCATCAGTTGTCTCCCTTGCGAAGCCGCGGGTTGACGACGAGTGCGAGAAGGTCCATGAGCAGATTGGCCGCGACGAGCGAGGCGCCCGTGGCGAGCACGATCATCTGCACGACGGGAATGTCGCGCGAGGCGACCGACTGCACGAGGAGCTTGCCGACGCCGGGCCACGAAAAGACGTTTTCGGTGATGACGGCTCCGGCGACGAGCGTGCCGAGGAAGAAGCCGAGAATCGTGAGAATCGAGAGCATGGCGTTGGGGAGCGCATGGAGCCAGATGATGCGCCGCTCGGGAAGCCCCCGCATGCGGGCGGCCCTCACGCACGGCAGGCGCAGCGCGTCGATCATGGCGCTTCGGGCGTAGCGCGAGAAGATGGCCGCCTCCGAGGTCGCCATGGTGATGATCGGCATCACGTAGTGCCAGACGGTCGTGTTGCCGTAGGACGGCAGCCACCCGAGCCAGATCGAGAAGACGAGAAGGAGCAGCACGCCCATGAAGAAGTTGGGCACCGCGTAGCCGAAGACCGACATCACCATGAGGCCGCGGTCAAGCGCCGTGTTTCGGTGAAGCGCGGCGCAGACGCCCGACGGAATGCCGATCAGAAGCGTCGCGGCGGCGGTCGGAATCATGAGAGAGAGCGTGGGCCCCAAGGCGTCGAGAAAGACCTCCTTGACGGGCTGGCCGGTCATGTAGCTCGTGCCCATGTCGAGCGAGACGAACTTTTCAAGGTAGACGAGGAACTGCTGCCAGAGCGGCAGGTTGAGGCCCCACTGGGCGCGGAAGGCCTCGAGCGCCACCTCGTCGGCGGCGTTGCCGAGCATGATGCGCGCCGGGTCGCCCGTGAGGTGCAGCCCGAAGAAGACGCATGCCGTGAGAAGGAGCAGCGTGAACGCTGCGCGAAGAAGAATGCGGAGAACGACGGCGAACATGAATCAGGCCTCGGAATGCGTGAGAAAGGAGGGGCCGGAAAAGCAGGCGGTCATGTGGCCGTCGCCCAAATCCCTG
>CABUOH010000111.1 GCA_902493085.1 uncultured Sutterella sp.
TGCCCCGCTCGTCTCCGCCCGCCTCGTCCGGAAACCGGACGCCGGCCGCCGTGAGCGCACGCGCGGCGGGCGCCTTCCAGAAGCCGCAGATCTCGCGCACCGAAATCTCGGTGCGGCTGAAGGCTTCGAGTCCCGCATCGCAGAAGCGCCCTTCGGCTTGGGCGTAGCCCGAGGCCTGCGCCCTTTCGAGCGCCGAGAAGAGCGCCGGATCATGGCTGCGCCAGCCTCGGTCCGAAGCGCGGAAGCTCTCGGGCGAATAGGCGTTGAGCGGCACGTCGAAGGTGAGGAGTCGTTCGGCCGCCTGCCGCTCCGCCCGGCCCGGCGCAAAGCTCAGGAGCCATTCGCGAAGCTCCTGCGCGACCACGGACGGCTGCCGCTCGGCCGAGCCTTCGCCCGTCCCGCAGACGTAGGAGATGAGAAGCGTTCGGCGGGCGGCGAGCAAAATGTCGAGAAAGACGTTTCGATTGTCGCGCCGACTGTCGCGGTCCCCGCGGCGGGCTGCATGCGCCATGAGGTCGAACTCCTGCCGGTGCGTGCTGCCCGGAAATGCGCAGTCCTCGTTGAGGCCCACGACGGCGATGATCTTGTAGGGCAAAGGCCGCAGCTGGGACATGCCCGTGAAGGTGACGCGCGGGGTGGGCATGCCGCCGCCGGGCGAAGCCTCAAGCGCGAGCGCCAGACTCTTCATGAAGAGTTCGAAGGGCACCTCGGTCACGCCCGCGCGCTCGATTTCCTCGCGAAGCGTTGCAGCCGCATTGCGGATGCGGTTGAAGGCGCCGCCTTCGTCGTCGCGGAAGAACGCGGCGGCCGCATCGGCGAGCCACGTGGTCCACCCGGCCGGATCCGCGGGCTTTTCCGTTCTCAGTCTGAAGCCCTCGAGCGAAGCCGCGAGGCGACTCAGAGCGTCGAGCAGCCCCGGCTCGTCGCCCACGCTCTTCCAGCCGTCCTCTTCTGTGCCGCGAACGGGCAGCGTGCCGAAGAGCGGCTCGCGTTCGTTCGCCGGCAGCACGAATCCCATCACGAGACGCTCGACGGCGCGCGAGAGCGTCATGTCCCTCACCCTTGCGTAGGTGACGGGATCAAGGTGACGCAGGTGCGCGTCCGAGAGACCGTAGCGGTAGCCCGCGGCACGCAGCCACGTGCCGATCAGCGGCACCGTCTCGGACGTGAGGCCGAAGCGCTTCGAGACGTGCGGGAGCGAAGCCCAGGCCAAAAAGGCCTCAAGCTCCGCCCGGCCCGAGACGAGGTCGGCCAGGCCCAGCACGGCCTGCGCCGCCTTGTCGGCATCAAGGTCCGTGAGGCCTGAAATCCGCCATTCGATGCGCCGCTCGGGCGGCAGGCTGTCGAAGACGTTGGCGATGAGGGGCGCCTCGCCCGAGATGTCGGGCGTCACGACGAGCACGTCGTCGGGACCGAGGTCGGGATCGGCCGCGAACTGTGCGTGAAGCCAGTCGGCAAGCGCCTCGAGCTCGCGCGTCGCCGTGGGCGCGCGCATGAAGCGGATCGAGCGGTCGTCGGGCCGGAAAAGCGGCTCGCCGTTCGCGGTTTGGGTGAGATCCGCATCAAGCGTCAGGATCGAGTCCTGCACGCGGGCGAGAAGCGACGGATCCCGGCGCTCGATGTAGTAGGAATGATTTTCGACGGCCGTGTCGGCGCGGATCTCCTGATGCCGTCCCGCATAGCCCTTGAGAAACGAAGCCGAGAGGAAGGTGCGGCTTGCCTGCGGCAGGCGGCCGACGGCCGCCTCGTCGAGCGTCTCGGGCACGCCGAGCTCGGAAAGTCCCAGAGCGGTTTCGGGCGCGGCCGTGAAGCGCCAGATGCGGTCGATGTTGGCCCGAGTCGAGCCGCCGTTGTCGGCCAGAATCGGATGGCCGTCCCGGGAAGCCCCCTCGGTGGCGTTCTTCCAGTCAAAGAGCCTTCGGGGCAGCAGGTCGAACCAGTACTCGGACGTCGGATTGAGAAGATAGAACCAGACGTCCCGCCCGGAGGCCGCATAGGCCTTGATGATCGGCAGCATGACGGGCGGCACGACGAAGGGCACGAACACGTGAAGCGCCTCGGGCAGCGTCACGGTAAAGTCGTTCTCAAGCTCCACGCGCTTCGCGCCGCCGCTTGCGGCGAGACGGCGGAGCATGTCGGGAAATCCCTCGAGAAAGCGCCGGCCGCGCCAAGTCTCGCGCGAGGCGAGCTCTCGCCAGAGGTCGCGCTGCCAGATGAAGTCGGGATGCGCCCTGAGCTTGGCCTCTTCCTCCCGCCGGCTCGGCGTGTCGTTGAGCATCTCGGGATGCATGCCGAGCCAGTCGAGAACCCAGTCGAGACGATAGGTCGAATAGACGACGAACACTTCGGCGATGCGGCGCGCCAGATGCCAGACGTCCGCGTCGCTCTTGCCCTCGAGCCAGCGCCGAAGGCGCTCGCGGCCCGGCCCCTCGCGAAAGCTCCCCTCGCCCTTGCGGCGCAGCAGGTCCCAGATCATCCAGTCGGCCTCGTTGCCGACGATGTTGGCCATCGGCTCCTTGGAAAAGAACCCCATCCAGGCGGAAAGCTTCATGAAGTCGAGCCCCGCGCAGATGCCGTCGCGATCGGCGACCGCACGCCGCAGGTCCTCCTCGACCGCATTGCTCGGCGTAATGACGGGCACCTTCTCGAAGGCGCGCTCAAAAAGGCCGGCGCCGCCGCCCGCCGACGAGACGCCGAGCGCCTCAATGTTGCTGAGCAGAACGGCGCGCAGCACCTCATAGCTGTTGCTGTAGACGGTATGAATCATGTTGGCTTTCGTTTCGATGAGTGACAAGTCATTCTAGCGGTTCCCGCTCAGGCAGCCGCCCCTCAACCGACAGCCCCTCAGCCAACGATAACCCGGCCTGCGTCACTTCATGACGCATGCGCACATACGGGCGCAAAATGCCCGCCGCCCGCAATAGAAAGCCGCCGGCGCATGGCTGCGGCCGGCGGACTCAAGGATGTGAAGCGCGTTTCCTAGAACCGCGTCATTTGCGCACCGCGTACTTGTCCGCGAGCTTTTCGAAGTAGGCGGGCACGGCGGGGTCGCTCCAGTCGACGAAGCCGCGCACGAAGCCCACGAGATGGCCGTGGCCGTCAAGGACGAAGAAGCCCGGAAGCACGTCGGCGGGAAGCGTTGCGGGAATGACGTGGTCCGGATCGTACCAAGAGGCGAAGGTCTCGGGAAGCTTGGTCCTTTGGACGAAGCGCGTCACGCGCTTCGGATTCTTGTCGATCGAGATGGACACGAAGCGGATGCGGCTCTCAGGCTTGTTGTACTCGGCCTGGAACTTGGCCATGAGCGGCGCGCTTCGCTGGCAGGTGGCGCTCCAGGAACCCCAGACGTCGACGATGACGAGCTTGTCCTTGAACTGCGAAAGCGACTGCGGGTTGCCCGCGAGGTCCTTGAAGCCGTCGAGCGGGAAGCCCCGGGCGGTGCGGAATTCGATGAAGTCGCGGGCGACCATGGGCTTTTCGGCGATGGGTTGGCCGTTCTTCTCGAACTTCTGGTTGAAGGCGGGAAGCGCCGCGGCGGACTGAGCGCCGACCACGAAGGCAAGCGCGATCAGGGCTTTCTTGAACATGACTTTGATTCTCCTCTCTATATATGAATGCATTCGGTTCGACGGGCGTCGGACTGATCAGCCCGTGCCGCATGTCCGCAACCCGGCCGTCAGGCCTTCGGGCCCTTTCTTCTCATGCGAGCGGCCAAAAAGAGGCCGCAGGCGCCGAGCGCCACCCAGGGTGCGGCCCAGAGGGCAGCGGTGCCCGCGTTCATGTCGGGCTCGTAGCGGATCTGCTCGCCGTAGCGCGCGACCATGAAGTAGAAGATCTGCTCGCGGGTCTCGCCCTCGCGAAGCTTCTGGTAGATCACGCCCTTGAGCTCGTTGGCGATGGCGCTCTCGCTGTCGTAGAGCGTGAGGTTGGGGGAAACGGGGCATCGAAGCACCTTGGAGATGCTCACGGCTTCCTTTTGAAGCTCTGCGCCCGAAAGGGGCTGCTGTGCCGCCCAGAGCGGCGCGGCGAGGAGCATCCCCGTTTCAATCGCCGCCGTTCTCACGACGGCCCTGCGTGTCACGATGATCATTTTGTTAAGGCCTCCTCTTTTTGTGCGTGCTCCTCTTCGCGCCGCCGCGTCAGGAGAATGATGAGCGCGGCCAGAATCATGACGGCGCCGCCGCCCCAGATCCAGCCCGCCAGGGGCTTGATGGACAGCCTGACGAGCCACTCGGTGTCGGTGAGCTTGTTGCCCATCGACACATAGTAGTCGCGCAGGAACCCGTGGTCGATCCCGGCGGCCGACATCTGCATGCCGTTGGCGACGAAGGTCTGCCGCTCGGGCCTCAGCGTCGTGATGAGGGACTCGTCGTCAAGCCTGAGCACCTCGATGACGCCCTGTTGGCCGAAATAGGAATGGTTGTTCACGAAGCGCGTTTCCGTGTAGACGAAGACCACGTCGTCGACGGGCTTGCCGAGTCCGGGCCCCATGCGCACGAGCGCCTCGCTTTCGTACTGCTCGACGCCCACCGCACCCGCAATCGAAAGGGCGATGCCCACGTGCGCGAGCAGAGCGGCGACGCTCATGCGGCGCGACTTCCAGGGCACGCAGTGCGCGACGGCCGTGACGACGATCCAGACGGCGGCCGCAACGGCAAATCCCGTCATGACGGGCGAGCGGGGGTCGGTGAAGAGCACGACGGCGGCGCCTGCGGCAAGGCTCGCCGCCGTGCAGAGCGCCCAGCGAAGCGGCCCCCTGAGGCCCAACTGCGCGGCGCCCGCGAGCGCCGCGGCGATGAGCGTCATCGGCGCGAAGAAGTTGTTGAAGTAAGGCGCCCCCACCGTCAGCGTGCGGCCCGCAAAGACCTCGTAGCCGAGCGGATAAAGCGTGCCGAAGAGGACCGCGAACGCGGCGGCCATCAGCAAAAAGACGGCGCCCGTCATCAGGGCGTCGGTCCCGTTCATCGGGGCTTCTTCGGTTTTGCAGACGGGCTCGATGCGCGCGCAGTAGAGGAAGGCGGCCGGCACGAGCAGCACGATGGCGAGCGCCTGAAGCGCAATGCCGCGGCCCGGGTCGGTTGCAAAGGCGTGCACGGACTGCATGGCGCCCGAGCGCACGAGGAAGGTGCCGAGCAGGCAGAGCGCGAAGCCCACGAGCGTGAGGAAGACGGTGAGGCGCCTGAGTTGC
>CABUOH010000112.1 GCA_902493085.1 uncultured Sutterella sp.
CTGAAAAGACCGATGCTTTACCGTACCAAACACCGTACCAAATCCGGCTGCACCAAACACTAAACCCGTACCTGTCGATGCGGCACGGGTTTTTAGTTGGGCGCGGAATTGGTCGGCAAGTCTGTCGTGGTTTAGAGGCACGGTGACTCAGTCATCCGCCTTGCGTCCCATTGTCACGCGGTCGTTGCCGCCATAGTCCCGTACGGTGCGAACGGCCGCAAGCCCGGAGGAGCGAAAGAGTGCGGCGACGTCGGCTCCTTGATCCCAACCGTGTTCGACAAGGAGCCAGCCGCCGTGGCGGAGATGCTCCATGGCATGAGTGGCGATTTCTTCTAGGCAGGAAAGGCCGTTGCCGCCGTCAGTCAGTGCTCCTTGAGGTTCATGCCGAAGGGCAGGCAAATGCTCATCGTCGCATCGGATATAGGGTGGGTTGCTCACGATGAGGTCGTAGCGGGAATTGTCGGGAACGGCCTCCCACCATGATCCTCTTCGAAATTCGACACGGGCACCGAGGGCATGGGCATTGTTTTTGGCAACGGCAAGCGCATCTTCGGAGGTGTCGGTGGCGGTTACTCGCGCTCCCGGACATTCTTTGGCGAGCGTGACGGCGATGCAGCCACTGCCTGTTCCCAAGTCAAGAATTTCAGGGTTTTTCGGAGCGACGATCAGCGCTTGCTCGATGAGGACCTCGGTGTCGGGACGGGGAATGAGAACGTTGTGGTCGACGGTAAAGTAGCGCCCGAAGAATTCCTGACGGCCGGTGAGGTAGGCGACTGGAACACCGTCAAGGCGCATGGAGACGTAGACGTCAAACGTCATGATCGTGGTTTCAGGCAGTTCTTCGTCATCGTGAGCGATTAGATATTCCTTGGGCTTGTCCAGGATATGGGCGAGAAGGATCATCGCTTCAAAGCGGCCGATCTTTGGAGTCGCTTCGCCTATCAGGGCGCGGATGGTGTTGAGCTTGACTTCGTTCATGACGCGATACGTGCTTCGTTAGGCCAGCGAGGCGAGCTGTTCCGCCTGGTGCTGTGTGGTCAGGGCTGTGATGATTTCCTCGAGATCACCGTTCAGGATGGCCTCTAGGCGATAAAGCGTGAGATTAATACGGTGGTCCGTCACGCGGCCTTGGGGGTAATTGTACGTGCGGATTCTTTCGGAACGATCCCCGGACCCGATCAAGCTCTTGCGCTCGCTGGCCTCTTTGGCCTGCTGTGCGGCTACTTGGGCTGCGTGGAGTCGGGAGGCCAGCACGGCCATGGCACGTGCCTTGTTTTGGGTTTGGCTTCGCTCGTCCTGGCACTCGACCACCATGCCGGTTGGCAGATGTGTGATGCGGACAGCAGAGTCCGTCTTCTGGACGTGCTGACCGCCAGCGCCGGACGCACGGAAAACGTCAATGCGAAGATCGGCGGGATTAAGGTCAATCTCACTGATTTCATCGAGTTCGGGCAAAACGGCAACAGTGCAGGCTGAAGTGTGCACGCGCCCCTGACTTTCGGTTGCGGGGACACGTTGTACGCGATGGCCTCCCGATTCAAACTTGAGCTTGGAATAGGCGCCTTCACCGATGATGCGGACGATGACCTCCTTGTAGCCTCCGAGTTCGCTGTCGTTTTTGGAGACGATCTCAGTTTGCCAGCGATGGTCTTCGGCGTAGCGCAGGTACATGCGAAGCAGGTCCCCGGCAAAGAGGGCGGATTCGTCGCCGCCGGTGCCGGCACGAATTTCAAGGAAAATGTTTCGGCTGTCGTTGGGATCCTTGGGCAGGAGCAGGATCTGAAGCTCGCGCTCAATCACGTCGAGTTTTTTCTGCGCCTCAAAAATCTCCTCTTGGGCGAATGCCTTCATCTCAGGGTCTTCCAACATTTCCTGAGCGGTTCGGATATCCACGTCGACGGCTTCGAGTTCATGATGCTTCTTCACGACGGGTTCAATGTCGGCGCGCTCTTTAGTGAGCGCGCGAAATTTCGACATGTCGCTGGCGCAGGTGGGATCAGCGAGCATGCCGTCGATTTCTTCGAGACGGCGTGCAAGCTGACGGAGTTTGGAACGCATGTTGTCGTTGATCATGATGGCATTGTCCGTCGATGAGGGCGCATAGGCCGAAACCATGCGGCTGGAGAATGGATGAATGAGAAGTCTTCGGTCTCTGAAGACGGAAGGAACTGTGATTGGTGCGAGGCGCGTTTGAGGCAATCTGCCTGAATGCTGCCATACGTAATATTAGTGCCGGCTCCTTGCCGGCATGAGAATCTTACTTCACGCAGGAAGAGCATGCGTGTTCGGTACCCTGCGAGAGGCTTGATACAACAAGAGGAACCCGTAGGTTCCTCTAGAGATGATCGTTGAACTGAACGATCCACTTGTCCGACTTAACGGTCGTGACGGCGGTAGAAGCGGTTGAGCAACCGTTCCATCAAGTCGCGGTCTTCGTCATCAAGCCCTTCGCCGTTGCGAAGCAGAATCGTTGGATCGTGCGTGAGCTTGTTGGTAAGTCCGTGGGCAAGCATCTGTAGAACTTCCTCAGGGCTGTCGCCGTGGTGAAGATGACGCAGGGCTCGCGAAAGTTCGGCTTCGGCAAGCAGATGCGCTCGGTCGCGAAGCGACTGAATGAAAGGGACGGTCTCGCGTTGCCGCAGCCATTCGGCGAAGTCGCTCATGCGAAGACTGATGATGGTTTCAGCCTGCGTGATGGCGGCTTGACGGCTGGCCATGCCCTGATTGACCACCTTGCCAAGGTCGTCGACGGTGTAGACGTAAACATCGTCGAGCCGGTCGATTTCGGGTTCGACGTCGCGTGGAACGGCGAGGTCGACGATGAACATCGGTCGGTGCTTGCGCTCATTGACGGCGCGTTCAATCATGCCCAAGCCGATGATCGGCAGGGCGGAGGCCGTGCACGAGACGATGATGTCGTAGTTGGCGATCTTCTCGGGCAGATCGGCAAGTCGGATGGCGTCGGCATGCACGGTTCGCGCGAGCACTTGGCCGCGCTCCAGGGTGCGGTTGGCGATCGTGATGGATTTTGGCTGTTGGGCGGCAAAGTGGGCCGCGCAGAGCTCGATCATCTCGCCGGCCCCCACAAAGAGGACGCGCTCGTTATTGAGACTTCCGAAAAGACGAAGCGCCAGGCGTACGGCAGCGGCAGCGAGACTTACGGAGTTCGCGCCGATGGCGGTGGCTGTACGCACTTCCTTGGCAACCGTGAAGGTGGACTGGAAGAGATGGTTGAGCATGGTGCCCAGACCATGGGCGTCGCGGGCCATTTTCTCGGCCTTTTTCATCTGGCCGACGATCTGCGTTTCTCCGAGCACCATGGAGTCCAAGCCGGAAGCTACCCGGAAGGTGTGCTTGGCAGCCTCTTCCTGCGTGAATGTGTAGATGTGCGGTTCAAGTTCGGCGCGGCTGACGTTCTTGCGTTCGCAAATGAAGCCGAGTACGGCGTCCCGGGCAGCGTCCGCGTCTTCGGCGGTGCAGTAGATTTCGGTGCGGTTGCAGGTAGACAGAATGGCGGCCTCGCGAATGCCGCCCATCTGCGTGCAGGAGAACCGCTCGCGCATGTGGCCGATGGTTTCGGCGATTTCTTCGGGACCAAAAGCTACGCGCTCGCGGACGGAGACCGGGGCGGTAGTATGGTTGAGACCTATAGCAAGAAGATGCATCGCGTCGGGGATGAAAAGAGGGAGCAACGAAAAAGTTGCAACAATGTTTAATAATGCGCGAATTATATAGGGCTCAACGTTGTGTATAGCTTAAGAAGGAACGACTGTCGGGAGGAGCTTTATGCGTGATGAACGGGCGGATGTCTCAGCGGGCGAGCTTGCGCTTGCGGCCAGAAGAGCGCGTGCGGAAGTGAACCGGCGTGCGCTGTTGAGCGCAGGCGCCGTGTTGGTGCCGCTGCCTGGCTTTGATGTGGCGGTGGACGTCGGCGTGCTCGTGAGCATGATGAACGCTGTCAATCGCACTTTCTGCCTGAGCCCGGAACAGATTGAGATGCTCGGGATGGATGAGCGTGCGGCGGTTTATGAAGCGCTTACCGGGGTTGGTGCGGTAATGGCGGGCAGGTCCGTAACGGGCGTTGCTGCGCTTACAATCGTTAAGCAGCTTGGCAGCCGATGGTGCGCGGGCAAGACCGCGCGCTGGCTGCCGATTGTCGGGCAGGGGGCCGCAGCGGCGCTTTCCTACGGCCTCGTCAAGTGGCTTGGAGAGCAGCACGTCCGCGAATGTCTCGCGGTGCGCAGCCGCGTATCGGCGTTGTTGCCGTATGAGAAAGCAAAATAAAAACGCAAACATCATGAATGAAATGAATGCAATGAAAACCGTCCGCCGTGGCGCAGCCATGGTGCTCTTTTCCGGAGGGCAGGATTCCACGACGTGTCTCGCGTGGGCGCTTTCGAACTTTGAACGCGTGGAGACGCTGGGGTTTGACTACGGTCAGCGCCATGCGGTTGAGCTCGAGTGCCGAACAACAGTGCTTGAAAAGCTTCGCCGTTTCAGGCCAGAGTGGGAGCAGAGGTTGGGCGAGGACCATATGCTCGACATGGGGCTTTTGGGACAGATCAGTGATTGTGCGCTGACGCGTGAGCAGGCGTTGCGCTTTATGGAGAACAACATTCCGAACACCTTCGTGCCAGCGCGGAATTTGTTGTTTTTTACGTTCGCGGCAGCACTTGCGTATCGACGCGGCATTTCCACGCTGGTGGGCGGCATGTGCGAAACCGACTATTCCGGATATGCGGATTGTCGCGACAATACCCTGAAGAGCCTGCAGGTCTCGCTGTCGCTGGGTCTTGATGCGCCGCTTGTCATTGAGACCCCCTTGATGTGGCTCGACAAGGCTCAAACTTGGGAGATGGCCGAGGCACTGGGCGGCAGAGCCTTGGTTGACGTGATCCGTTTCGATACCCATACCTGCTATTTGGGAGATCATGAGCATCGGCATGAGTGGGGGTACGGATGCGGTGCGTGTCCAGCCTGTCAGCTTCGTGCAATGGGATGGCAGCGTTATTGCGAACGCTGAAGGGTGTCGACCAGCAAAGGGCGGCGTTGCAAGGCAGCGCCCGTTTTTGCCGGCGAAAACGTGATGTCGAGCGAATGAGAATACAAAAAAAGCAGGCTGCCTTCGCAGTCTGCTCCTTGTTGCATGGTGGCTGGGGACGGAATCGAACCGCCGACAC
>CABUOH010000113.1 GCA_902493085.1 uncultured Sutterella sp.
GGAAGCAGGAACCTTCGGCGCGCTGGCCGTCGGCGGCCTGCACCTCGGCTTCGAGGGCGTCGATGCCGGCCTTGCCCGCGCCGGAGACGGCCTGATAGGTGGAGACCGTCATGCGGCGGATGCGCGCGTGGCGGTGCAGCGCGGCGACGGCCGTCAGGCCGATGATGGTGGCGCAGTTCGGATTGGCGATGAGGCCCTTGGAGAGCTTTACGTCCTCGGGGTTCACTTCCGGAATGACGAGCGGAACCTCGGGATCGAGACGGAAGGCGCTCGAATTGTCCACGACGTGGATGCCCATCTTGGCGGCGTCGGGCAGGAACTGCTTGGCGACGGGGTTGTCGGCGGCGCCGAGAAGGAGGTCGAGCCCTTCGAAGGCTTCAAGGCTCGCTTCCTGAACGACGATGTCGCGGCCCTCGAAGTTGATCACCTTGCCCGCGGAGCGGGCGCTGCCGAAGAGGCGCAGCTCGGAGATGGGGAACTTGCGTTCGGCAAGCACGATGCGCATCTGTTCGCCGACGGCGCCCGTTGCGCCGAGAATGCCGACTTTGTAGCTGGTCATGATGAGTGTCTCCTGTCAAGCGTTGGGAGCCTGCTGGGCCTTGACTTCGTCGGCTTCAGCGGCAAAGGTTTCGTATAGGGCGGCAACGGCGCGGCTGAAGTCCTTGTTCTCCACGCCGACGATGATGTTGAGTTCGGCGCTGCCCTGGGCGATCATGCGAACGTTGATGCCCGCCTTGCCGAGCGCGGCGAAGAGGCGGCCCGAGGTGCCCGGGCGGGAGTTCATGTTGCGGCCCACCGTCGCGATCAGGGCGAAGGGCTCGGTGAGGCGGATGGAGTCGGGCTTCATCGCGTCCTGAATGCGGGCGATGATCTCGTAGACGTTCTGCTTGACGTCGGCCTTGGCGACCACGACGGAGAAGCTGTCGATGCCCGACGGGAGATGCTCGACCGAGACGTTGTACGACTCGAGAATGGAGAGCACCTCGCGCACGAAGCCCACGCGGTTGGACATGTTCTTCTTCGAGATTTCGATGGAGACGAAGTCCTTCTTGCCGGCGATGCCGGTGACGAGCGGGGCCGTGGGATCGGCCGGAATCTTGTCGCGCACGATCGTGCCCGGATCCTGCGGGCGGTTCGTGTTGCGGACCTGGATCGGGATGTTCCTTTCGCGCAGCGGGAAGACGGCGTCTTCGTGCAGCACGCTCGCGCCCATGTAGGAGAGTTCGCGAAGCTCGGAGAAGGTGATCTGCTCGATGTTGCGGGGATTTTCGACGATGCGCGGATCGGCCATCAGGAAGCCCGAGACGTCGGTCCAGTTTTCATAGAGGTCGGCCTGGATGCAGCGCGCAAGGATGGAGCCCGAGATGTCGGAGCCGCCGCGGCTCATGACGCGCACGTGCCCGTCGGGCAGACGGCCGTAGAAGCCGGGCATGACGAAGCGGTCGTGCTTCTTGAGGATTTCCTTGAGGCGTTCGGTCGTCTCGTCGAAGTTGAAGGTGCCGTCGAAGTTGATGCAGACGACCTCGGTGGCGTCGACGAAGGGAAAGCCGAGGTAGTCGGCCATGAGCTTCGAGGTGAAGTATTCGCCGCGGCTCACGATTTCGTCGACGGACATCTCGGGAAGGCCGTCGCGCATCCGGGCAAGCTCCGTTTCGATGTCGACCGTGAGGCCGAGCTCGTCGCGGATGCCGCGGAAGCGGTCGGCGATCATGTTGAAGAGCGGCAGGTAGTCGACGTGATAGGTGACGTGGGCCTGGCAGAGATAGAGCAGGTCGGTGATCTTGTTGTCGCCCTTGAAGCGCTTGCCCGAGGCCGAGGAGACGACGAAGCGTCGGGACGGGTCGGCCTCGATGATGGCCTTGACTTTCTTGAATTGTTCGGCGTCGGCAACGCTCGAGCCGCCGAATTTGGTGATTTTGATCATTATTGATTACTCCGTGGCCTGAGGTTCAAAGGCAAGGAAGGACTGCTTTTGGCGTGCGATCCCGATGAGCTCCGCAAGGGGGCGTCCCGGAAGGACTTCGTCCGGGAAGTGTCCCGTGCCGCGAAGAAGATCGGGGTCGTACGTCAGGGAGCGGTCGAGAACCGGCAGGCCGGCCTCTCCGCGTCCGAGGGAAATCAGATCCTGAATGACGGCGTCGGCCGTGGGCCGTCCGCCCGCACCCTGTCCGATGATCGTGAGGGCGCCCACCACGTCGCCGGTGATGCGGCCGTAGTTCAGGTTGTCGCGAACGTTTGCGGCGATTTCGTCCGAAGGAAGGAGCACCGGCACGATGCCCGCGGCATAGCGCCCGCCCTGCCTTTGGCTCAACATCATGAGACGGATGCTGCGGCCGCGGGCGCGGGCCCCGGCGATGATCTCCCTGGTGATGCCGGCGATGCCCGCCGTCGGAATGTCGCCGATGACGGGCGTGCGGTAGGCGAGCGAGGCGGAAATGATCGCCTTGTTGCGGACGTCCGCGCCCGAAACGTCGGCCGTCGGGTCGGCCTCGGCGTAGCCGAGCGCCTGGGCGCGCGAGAGCGCCTCCTCAAAGGAGAGGGCGCTTTTCTCCATGTGGTCGAGGATGTAGTTGCAGGTGCCGTTGAGAATGCCCGAAACTTCGGTGACTTCGTCGAAGCGGGCGGTCTTCTTGATCATCTCGATCCAATGCATGCCGCCTCCGCAGCTCGCTTCAAATAGCAGCGAGACGCCGCGGGCGCGCGCGAGTTCGGCGAGCCCCTTGAGGTCGGAGGCGACGGCCGCCTTGTTGGATGTGACGACGTGCTTGCCGGCTGTGAGCGCGGCACGGATGTAGGCAAGCGCGGGGTCGCGGCCCGGAAGGGCCTCGACGATGCACGTGACTTCGGGGTCGTTCAGGACGGTCTCGAACGAATCGGTCATCAGGGGACCGTCCGCACGGCCGGACCGGCGCAGAATGTGCCGTATCTCGACGCCGCAGTCACGCTCGTCCAGAAGCGCGGCCACGGTGCGGCCGACGGTTCCGTATCCAAGCAATCCGATTTTCAATTGGGACTCCGTATGGTTCGGCAACGCTCGGGAGACGACGGGATTGAGGTCTCGGAGGAAATTGCCACTGATACATCATATCGAAATATCCCCTGCGCGTCTTTGGACGCTTGTCTTAGGGTGAATGCCCTAGAACGCATTGCGGGCAAGGCATTCTCAGACTTTTTCCGGGCTTTGTGCCACAATTGAATGATTGTTTTCCAATTTCGGAGAAAAGCTCCATGATCTACCACAGCACGAGAAGCCGTGAAAACGGCGTGAACGCCCGCGAAGCCCTTCTCAAGGGCCTGTGCGACGACGGCGGTCTCTACGTGAGCGACGAGCTCCTCACGTCCGTCTTGACGCCCGCCATGCTCAAGGGGCTGACGTACCGCGAGACGGCGCTCCGCGTCTTTTCGATTCTGCTGTCCGACTTTACGCAGGCGGAGCTCTCCGAAGGGATCGAGCGCGCCTATGCCGACAACTTCGCAAGCGTGGCCGTGACGCCCGTCACCCGCGCGGGCGACGAGTTTCTCCTTGAGCTTCACCACGGGCCCACGTCGGCCTTCAAGGACGTGGCGCTGTGCATGCTCCCGCAGCTCATGAGCGCGGCCCTCCGGGACACGGGGCGCCGCGTCATGATTGCGACCGCGACGTCGGGCGACACGGGCAAGGCCGCGCTCTCGGGCTTCATGAACGTGCCCGGCATCGGCATCACGGTTTTTTATCCGCACGGCAAGGTGAGCGACATCCAGCGCCTGCAGATGGCGACGCAGGAAGGCCGCAACGTGGCGGTGGCGGCGGTCGAGGGCAACTTCGACGACGTGCAGAGCACCGTGAAGGCGATCTTCGCCTCGGATCTCAAGCGCGAACTCGCCGCCCAGGGCGTCGAGCTCTCGTCCGCCAATTCGATCAACATCGGCCGGCTCGTGCCGCAGGTGGTCTACTACTTCGACGCCTACCGCCAGCTCGTCGAGGCCAATGAGGTCGCCCTTGGCGAAAAGGTCGACTTCTGCGTGCCGACGGGCAACTTCGGCGACGTGCTCGCGGGCTACTACGCCTACCGCCTGGGACTGCCCGTGCGTCACTTCATCGTGGCGAGCAACGCCAACAACGTGCTCACGGACTTCCTGACGACGGGCGTCTACGACCGCAGGCGTCCGTTCGTGAAGACCATCACGCCGAGCATGGACATTCTGATTTCGAGCAACCTCGAACGCATGCTCTACTACGCAAGCGAAGGCGATGTTTCGCTCATCGCGCGCCTCATGGAGGACCTCAGGACAGAAGGCGTCTTCAGGGTCGAGGGCGACATGCTCGAGCGCATCCGTTCGCTCTTCAAGTGCGGCTGGGCGGACGACGCCGAGACGTCGGCCATGATCCGCGAGGCCTGGGAAAGGGACGGCCGCCTCATCGATCCGCATACCGCCGTGGCCCTCAAGGTCGCGCGCGAGCGCCCGGACAAGTCGGTGCCCTGCGTGGTGCTTTCGACGGCAAGCCCCTTCAAGTTCTGCAGGGACGTCTGCGCCGCGCTCTCGGGGCGTCTGCTTGAGGACGGGGCCGACGGCTTCGCCTACATGGACGCGCTTTCGGCCCTGACGGGCGAAGCTGCGCCGAGCCCGCTCGCCGCACTGCGTTCGATGCCCGTTCTCCACAAGGACGTGGTGAGACCTGAGGGCATGGCGGACTTCATTCGCGCGGCCTCCGCGCGAGCGTTTTAACGGGGAGCTGAACATGTTGGTCACCGTCACCGTTCCTGCCTCGACCTCGAATCTCGGGCCCGGATACGATTCGCTCGGCATGGCGCTTTCGCTCAAGGCGAAGTTCACGTTCGAGCCTGCCGACACGCTCGTGATCGAGGGCTGTCCCGAAGCCTACCGCAATGCCGACAACCTTGTCATGCAGGGCTTTCGCACGGTCTGCGAGAAGGCCGGGCGCTCCGCGCCCGCCGTGCGTCTCGTGATCGATTCGGAAGTGCCCGTTGCGCGCGGGCTCGGCTCGTCGAGCACCTGCATCGCGGGCGGCATGGCGGCCGCCAACGCCATGCTCGGCAGTCCGTTCACGACGGACGAGCTTTTCCAGCTCTGCACGGCCTTCGAGGGGCATCCCGACAATGCGGCTCCCGCCTTTTTCGGAGGGCTTACGGCTAGCTTCATGCACGAGGGGAAGGCGGTTGC
>CABUOH010000114.1 GCA_902493085.1 uncultured Sutterella sp.
TGAAGTCATCGTGGTCGGCTGCGGCCATGCAGGTGCGGAAGCAGCGCTTGCCGCCGCGCGCATGGGCCGCCGCACTTTGCTCGTGACGCACAATGTTGAAACAATCGGCCAATTGTCCTGCAATCCGTCTATCGGCGGTATCGGCAAGGGGCATCTTGTCAAAGAGTTGGATGCCATGGGCGGTGCCATGGGCGTTGTGACCGACGAGGCTGGTATTCAGTTCAGAATCCTCAATGGTTCAAAAGGCGCGGCCGTTCAGGCCACCCGCGCCCAAATCGATCGCCAGCTCTATCGACGCGCCATGCGCGAACGTATTGAGCGTCAGGAGAATCTCAGCGTCTTTCAACAGGCTGTTGATGATCTGATCGTCGAGAACGGCCGCGTTGCCGGCATTGTGACTCAGACGGGCTTTTGCTTCAGTGCGCAGGCAGTCGTGCTCTGCGCCGGCACCTTTCTCAACGGTATGGTGCACATCGGTCTTGAGCACTATCAGGCCGGCCGAGTCGGGGATCCTGCAAGCATTCGTCTGGCGGAGCGCCTTAAGGAGCTCGGCATGCCGCAGGGGCGTCTCAAGACGGGAACGCCAGCCCGCATCGACGGTCGCACGATTGACTTCAGCAAGTGCGAAGAGCAGTGGGGAGATCTGGATCCCGTGCCGCAGTTTTCGCTGCTCAGACCGGCGCCGGAACATCCGCGTCAGGTGCCTTGTTGGATAACGCGCACGAATCAGAAGGTTCACGACATCATTTTGGCGAATCTGGACCGTTCGCCCATGTACACAGGCATCATTCACGGCATCGGACCTCGCTACTGTCCGTCCATTGAGGACAAGGTGAAGCGCTTTGCCGATAAGGACAGTCATCAGGTGTTTCTTGAACCCGAGGGGCTGCATGTCAACGAATGGTATCCGAACGGCATTTCGACGAGCCTGCCCTTCGATGTTCAGCTCGACATCGTGCACAACATGCCTGGCTTGGAGCATGCGCACCTGCTGCGTCCCGGCTATGCAATTGAATACGATTTTTATGATCCGCGCGGTCTTAAGACCAGCATGGAGACGAAGGCTATGCCAGGTCTCTTCTTTGCGGGACAGATCAACGGCACGACGGGGTACGAGGAGGCGGCCGCACAGGGGCTTCTCGCCGGTCTTAACGCCGCGCTCTATGCGCGCGGGGAGGACTCTTGGACTGCACGCCGAGATCAGGCCTATCTCGGAGTTATGGTCGACGACTTGACCACTCGCGGCGTGACCGAGCCCTACCGCATGTTTACGAGCCGGGCCGAATATCGTCTGAGCCTGAGGGAAGACAATGCCGATGTTCGCCTGACAGAAGAGGGGCGTCGCCTAGGTCTTGTTGGTGAGGAACGGTGGGCTTACTTCTGCCGAAAGCAGGAGAATGTCGCTCGGGTGATGCAGAGTCTGAAGGATACGTGGGTCAATCCCAAGCTCTTCACTCAGGAAGAGATGAGCAGAGTGCTCGGCACGAACATGGAGCGCGAGTATTCGCTTCACGCTCTGGCCACGCGCCCAGGCATCACGCTAAAGGCTGTTGCGGGCATGAAAAAGACGGATGGGACTTCGGTTTTGCCTCTTGAGGCGTTTTCGGATGACGAACTGTTCCAAGCGGAAACGGAAGTGAAGTATTCTGGCTACATCTCTCGTCAGAAGGCTGAGATTGAGCGGACATTGGCCAATGAGACGCTGAAGATTCCGACTGAACTCGACTATGACGCCGTGCCGGGTCTCAGCTTTGAGGTTAGACAGAAGCTTAAGGCGATCAGTCCGGAAACGATCGGCCAAGCTTCCCGTATATCCGGCGTGACGCCGGCAGCGGTATCGCTGCTGTTGGTGCATTTGAAGCGGCGCTACTACTACGTAAAAGACAAGGGCTCTCAAGCCAAGGGGAAAGGCAATGTTTGATTTTCAACCTCGCTTGGAGGAGGGACTTTCGATTCTCGGGCTTGAGGCTTCCAGCGAGCAGATCGACCAACTCATGCGCTTTGCAGGTCTGCTTCAGAAGTGGAACAAGGTTTACAACCTGACTGCCATTCGCCGTGACGATGAGATCCTGACGCATCATCTTTTGGATTCCGCCGCTCTCGTGCCGTTGGTGAAGTCTCTCGGGCCTGATGCCCAAAGCGTGCTCGATGTGGGAAGCGGGGGCGGCTTGCCGTCAATTCCGCTTGCCATTCTGAGACCTGATCTGCGTGTGACGGCCGTTGACGCCGTCAACAAAAAGACGGCCTTTCTGACGCAGGCAGCCATCGAATTGGGAATTAGGAACTATTCAGCTCGTCATGCGCGCATTGAGCGCCTGTCGGGGCAGTATGATCTGATCACCTCCCGCGCTTTTGCAAATCTTCAGGACTTTGTGAAGCTGACGCGTCACCTCATCAAGCCGAATGGTTTGTGGCTAGCCATGAAGGGAGCGGTGCCGGAAGCGGAAATCAGCCGTCTGCCGCATGACGCGTCCGTCGACCGGGTGCTTCCGCTTGAGGTGCCGGGACTCGGAGAGGCGCGGCATCTTGTGGTGATGAGGCCGGTCATCTAGATTTGGGAGACTGCCATGACCAGCGCTTTTGTCAGTGCCTTCGTGCTTGCATTTTCCACATTTTTGCCAGTCATCAATCCGTTCAGCGGGGCAATGTTCTTCTGTACGATGACGACGACCTTGTCGGATCGGGATCGTGCGTTCGTTGCAAACAGGATCGCCCTGTACTGCCTGATCATTCTGCTGGTGTGTCTCACATGCGGGCATCTTATTCTCAGTTTCTTCGGCATTTCTGTAGGCGTGCTTCGAATGGCCGGCGGCTGTGTGCTGTTTGCTGCTGGCTGGACGGCTCTGAATGCGCCTACTCAGGAGGAGTCAACGGAGGAGCGGCCGGCGCTCTCGCGAGCAAAGCTCAAGTCCATGGCCTTCTATCCCTTTACGTTGCCTCTTACGACAGGCCCGGGCGCAATTGCCGTTTCCGTAGCTGTGAGTACCAGTCTGCCTCGTGATCTCGGACATATTGCCGGAACGTTTGTTGCGACGGTTGCGACGGTTGCGGTCATATGGGTCTGCTATCGTTACAGCGATCGCCTGAATAAGGCTGTCGGCGTGGCCGGGGCGGACGCTTTGGCACGAATTTTTGCCTTTATCCTGATTTGTCTGGGCGTTGCCATTTTCTGGCAGGGCTTTTCAGAGCTCTGGCTTGAGTTGAGTGCTCAGGTGGCGGCTGAGGCGGGATCAGGGCTCAAGTAGACGTTCGCGCGGATGACGGCTGCGCATTACTATTAAATTTTTGAGACAACTGAAGGTCGGAAGACCGCATGACGCAGGGATGACGAATCTATGGCGCAAATATTTTGTATTGCTAATCAGAAAGGCGGTGTCGGCAAGACGACGACCGCGGTCAATCTTGCGGCTGCTCTTGCTATGAAGGGGCGCAAGATACTCTTCATAGACCTTGACCCTCAAGGCAACGGCACAATGGGCTGCGGCATCGAAAAGCGCGATTTGAGAGGGTCTATCTACGAAGTGCTGCTTGGCATTACAAGCTTTGAACAGGTGGTTTGTCATTCAAAGGAAGGGGGGTTCGACGTGTTGCCCGCCAACCGTGAGCTGGCAGGCGCTGAAGTGGAGCTCGTGGGGCTTGATCAGCGTGACGCGCGCCTAAAGCGAACGCTCGAGCCCGAACTCGACAAGTATGATTACGTGCTCATCGATTGTCCGCCGAGTTTGTCGATGCTCACGCTCAATGCGCTGTGCGCGGCGGACGGCGTCATCATTCCCATGCAGTGTGAGTACTATGCGCTTGAGGGACTTACGGATCTTGTGGGCAGCGTCAAGCGTGTTCGTGCTGAAAAGAACAAAAATCTGCGCATAGTGGCACTTCTGCGTGTGATGTTCGATACGCGCATCACGCTTCAGCAGCAGGTGAGCTCGCAGCTTGAGGAGCATTTCGGCGACAAGGTCTTCAAGACCATCATTCCGCGCAATGTGAGGCTTGCCGAAGCTCCGAGTTACGGTTTGCCTGGAGTTGTCTACGACCGCTCGAGCAAGGGGGCAAAGGCCTACATGGCATGTGCGGACGAACTCATCGAACGCATGGAAAAGCAGCGATAGTCATTCAACAAGAGGGGAGCAACGTGACGGCAAAGAAACTTGGAGGCCTCGGCCGCGGCTTGGGTGCCATTTATGACGACTTCGATGTGAGTGGTCTGTCGGAGGATTCTGAAGACAAGCGTTTGGAAACACTCAAGCTCGAAGAGCTGCGTCCGGGCAGTACCCAGCCGAGAAGCGGCATGACGGAAGAGGGGCTTCAGGAACTTGCAGACTCTATTCGTCAGCAGGGCATCATCAGTCCGATCATCGTTCGGCCTGCCGACGACGGCTACGAGATCATTGCCGGTGAACGCCGTTTCCGCGCCGCCCGCATGGCTGGACTTGATGAGGTTCCCGTCATTATCCGCACGGTCGATCAGACTCAGGCGCTTGCCATGGCGCTGATTGAGAACATGCAGCGTGAGGATCTGAATCCGCTCGAAGAGGCTGCCGGCATTCAGCGCCTCATTGACGAGTGCGACTACACGCATGAGCAGGCGGCTGAAGCCGTTGGACGTTCCCGCGTCGCCACAACGAATCTGCTTCGTCTTCTGACATTGACGCCTGAAGTGAAGACCATGCTTGCTGAACGTCAATTGGAAATGGGACACGCCCGTGCACTCCTCGCGCTAGACGCGGCTGAGCAGGTGCTCGCTGGCAAGGAAGTGGTTGCCAAAGCGCTTTCTGTGCGTCAGACTGAAGATCTGGTTCGGCGAATGAAGGAAAAACAGCCGTCCCGTCAGCGATTCGTCGTCAAAACACGTGATGACATTCGACTTGAGGAGGCTCTGGCCGAGACGTTGGGCGCGGTCGTTAAGTTGTCTTCCAACTCCAAAGGCAAGGGGCGGATCGTTATTGAATTTACCAATCTCGACCAGCTCGAAGGCATCGTTAATAGAATCAAACAGCAAGGGGGCTAAGCAAAAGTGCCTAATCCTTTTTGCACACAATAGGTAAAGTCTATTATTAGTACCTAGAACGAGGTAGGAGTATTCCCCGTTTGGTGAGTTGTATGTATTTGAGACAAAACTTAGAATTCGATCCGAC
>CABUOH010000115.1 GCA_902493085.1 uncultured Sutterella sp.
GTACGGCGACGGCGACCACGCCTTCATGCACTCGCCCATTCTTCGTGCGTGGGGCACGCCTGAGCAGCTTCATGCCACCTACAAGGTCGCTCAGTGCGTTATGGAGTACTCCACGGGCATCGCCCGTCGGACTCACCACATGGTGAGTGTTGCGAGGGATCGCTGGGGGCGCATTCAGGTGGCAGGTACGCGCAAGCACTTCCCGGGAGGCAAGATCCTGTCAATTGCTGCCCTGCGTGCAGGCGGGGGCATCATTCATCGCGCAGGCCTCTCCGACTCTCTTCTGGTCTTTGATCAGCACCGCTCGCTCACGCGCAATCCGGTCTACGCCGTTCGACGCCTCATGGCGATGGAGCCCGAGCGCAAGGTCTGCGTCGAGGTGAATACGCCCGAGGACGGCATGTTCTGGGCCAGCAAGGGCGTGCACATCATTCAGTGCGAACGTTTTACGCCGGCAGTGCTTGCCGACTTCGTGCGGGCTGTGAGGGAACGTTATCCGCACGTCATTGTCAATGCGGCGGGCGGCATCAACGGCGACAATGTGGGCGACTACGCAGAAAGCCGATGTGACGTGCTCGTGACGAGCTGGCCCTATTTCGGCAAGCCGGCCGATATCAAGATGAATTTTTCGCCCGCGAATCCCTAACCATGAGCATCCGCCTTTCCCCTGCTGTTCAGAGCCTCGTCGAGGCCCTCGGAAAGTTGCCGGGCTATGGACCTCGGTCGGCTCAGCGTGCTTCCTTTCATCTGTTGCAGAATAGAGATGCGTCGCTTGATGCGCTCGCGGACGCGCTGGAACGCGTTCGCCGGGGCGTAGGTCGCTGCCGGCTCTGCAATACCTTCACGGAAGGCGACATCTGTCCAGTGTGCCTTGATGAAGATCGGGATTCAGGCCTCCTGTGCGTCGTGGAGAGTACGGCGGATCAGATGGCGCTCGACGCCTCGCTCGCCTGGCCGGGACACTACTTCGTGCTTTCAGGACGTCTGAGTCCCGTCAACGGCGTAGGTCCCGCCGACATCGGCATGCCGCTTCTCCTCAAGCGCGTGGGCGCGGGTGTTGAGGAAGGCGTTCTTCGCGAGGTTGTCATAGCGATGAGCTACACGCCCGAAGGCGATGCGACCGCCTACTACCTCATCGATGCTCTCAAGAAGCGCTGGCCGCAGCTTCGCGTCACGCGGCTTGCAAGAGGTCTGCCCGCCGGGGTCGAAATTGAGTATACGGACCTCAGCACGATCGCCAACGCGGTCTATTCCCGAAGGGACGCTTGAGACGTCCGACGGGGTTCGACAGCCAAGCATTCCCATCTCGACTAATAGCGGCAAAACAGGGTGCATTTGTCGCCAAGATCGTTCATTGTTGAACTGATTTCGAACGAAACGGAATTACTTTCCATTCGTCCGATTTTGGACAATGCGACTAGGGTTTTCTGCTCAGACGGGCGACGAAAAAGCCCCTCTTCGCCTACATAGAATGACAGGGTTCCCAAGCCCGTTTGTCGCTAACGGCTCAGCTAGACAATAGGGCAAAAAAATTAAGAGCCTCGAGACATTCAGATGCACTCTCTTTTTCAAGATCCGCGCCCCGAAGCCGCACTCATTCTTTCGGACGGCACGGTGCTCCTCGGCCGCAGCTTCGGCGCGAGCGTCGCCAACGTCGCCGAAGTTGTTTTCAACACGGCGATGACCGGTTACCAGGAGGTCCTTACGGATCCGTCTTATACCGGCCAGATCGTCACGCTGACGGGCGCTCATGTCGGAAACGTCGGCGTCAATGATCAGGACCGTGAAGGCGGTTGCGCAGTTCATGCCGCCGGTCTAGTTGTTCGTGACATTCCCGCCGTCTACTCCAACTTCCGTGCTCAAAAGTCCCTCACCGAGTATCTCTCCGAGCAGGGCGTGCCGGCCATTGCCGGAGTAGACACGCGACGCCTCACCCGCATTCTGCGCACCAAGGGCGCTCAGGCCGGCGTCATACTCGTCGCGAAGTCGGGCACGCTTTCAGAGGATGAGATCGTTGAGGCGCGCAGAGCCGTTGCTGCCTGGAAGGGCATGGCTGGCCAGGATCTTGCAAAGGAGGTTACCTGCAAAACTCCATACGAATGGACTGAGGGTGCCTTCAGCATGAAGGCTGACGGCGACAGGCCGGGCTTCGTGACGCCCGCGGAGCTGCCCTTCCACGTCGTCGCCTACGACTTCGGTGTGAAGACCAACATTTTGCGCATGCTCGTTGAACGCGGTATGCGGGTGACCGTGGTGCCGGCGCAGACGCCGGTCGAAGATGTGCTGTCCCTGAATCCCGATGGGGTCTTCCTCTCCAACGGCCCCGGGGATCCCGCGCCCTGCACGTATGCGATTGAGGCCGCACGAGCAATCATTGCGAAGAAGATTCCGCTCTTCGGCATCTGCCTGGGCCATCAAATCATGGGGCTCGCCGTCGGTGCCAAGACGCTTAAGATGAAGTTCGGACACCACGGCGCCAATCATCCGGTGGTGGATTTGCGCACGCGACATGTGTACATTACAAGCCAGAATCATGGTTTTGCCGTGGATGCAAAGACGCTTCCCGCCAACGCCGTGCCGACACACGAATCGCTCTTTGACGGATCGCTGCAGGGCTTTGAACTTACAGATGCGCCGGCCTTCTGCTTCCAGGGTCATCCTGAGGCAAGCCCCGGTCCGCATGACATTGCCCCGCTTTTCGACCATTTCCGAGAATTGATCGAGAGGCGCCGGACAGCCTGACCCGTCCCCTGAGCTCCGCAAAGACTCTTAGAGGACCCAAATGGAAAAAGCAAACGTTCTGGCCGCACTCAACGACGCGCGTGACGCGCTTGACGCTCTGATCTCCAACGAGAAGACAATCGACGCCGTCGTGGCGGCGGCCAATCTCATGGCGGATGCCGTTGAGGGAGACTGCAAGGTGATGAGCTGCGGCAACGGCGGCAGTCTCTGCGACGCCATGCACTTTGCCGAAGAGATGACGGGACGCTACCGCAGCGACCGTCGTCCCTATGCCGCGCTAGCGATTTCCGATGTGTCCCACATGGCCTGCGTCGGCAACGATTACGGCTATGAGGATGTCTTCTCGCGTTATGTCGAAGCGCACGGCCGCAGGGGCGACGTGCTGCTCGCCATCACCACGTCGGGCACGAGCCGCAACGTCGTCAAGGCGGCCGAGGTCGCCCGCCGCAAAGGAGTCAAGGTCGTGGCGCTCACGGGACGCGACGCAACGCCCATTGCCGAGCTTGCCGACGTGGCCATCGTGACCCCGGCCGGCCGCTGGGCCGACCGCGTGCAGGAGCTCCACATCAAGTGCATCCACATTCTCATCGAGCTCATTGAAAGACGGCTCGACAAGCAAAATTACGAGTAAAACATGCCCAAGCGTACAGATATCAAGTCCGTTCTCATCATCGGTGCAGGCCCGATCATCATCGGCCAGGCCTGCGAATTCGACTATTCCGGAGCACAGGCCTGCAAGGCCCTTCGCGAGGAAGGCTATCGCGTCATCCTGGTGAACTCCAATCCGGCCACGATCATGACCGATCCGCAGACGGCGGACGTCACCTACATTGAGCCCATCACTTGGGAGGTCGTTGAACGGATCATCGCCAAGGAGCGTCCCGACGCGATCCTGCCGACTATGGGGGGGCAGACGGCCCTCAACTGCGCAATGGATCTCGCGCGTCACGGCGTGCTCGACAAATACGACATCGAGCTCATTGGCGCCAAGCCCGACGCCATCGACAAGGCCGAAGACCGCGAGCGCTTCAAGGAGGCTATGGAACGCATCGGACTTGAGTCTGCACGTTCGGGGGTTGCGTACTCGCTCCGCGAGGCCAAGGACCTTCAGGCAAAGTTCGGCTTTCCGACCGTGATTCGTCCGTCGTTTACGCTCGGAGGCTCCGGCGGCGGTATTGCCCATGACATGGAGAGCTTCGTCGAAATCTGCGAACGCGGCCTTGAGCTTTCCCCCACGCATGAGCTTCTCATCGAGGAGTCGTTGCTTGGCTGGAAGGAGTACGAGATGGAGGTCGTACGCGACACCGCGGACAACTGCATCATCGTCTGCTCCATCGAAAATTTCGATCCGATGGGCGTGCATACGGGCGACTCCATCACCGTTGCGCCCGCCCAGACGCTCACCGATCGCGAATATCAGCGCATGCGCGACGCTTCGATCGCCATTCTTCGCGAAATCGGCGTTGATACGGGCGGTTCAAATGTGCAGTTTGCCGTCAATCCGGCGACGGGGCGCATGATTGTTATCGAAATGAATCCGCGCGTCTCCCGTTCCTCCGCCCTTGCATCAAAGGCCACGGGATTCCCGATTGCCCGCATTGCCGCCAAGCTCGCCGTGGGGTACACGCTGGATGAGCTTCGCAACGAAATCACGGGCGGACTCACTCCTGCCTCCTTTGAGCCGACGATCGACTACGTTGTCACGAAGGTGCCTCGCTTTGCGTTTGAAAAGTTCCCCGCCGCCAACGACCGTCTCACGACGCAGATGAAGTCTGTAGGCGAAGTGATGGCCATCGGACGCACCTTCCAGGAATCTTTGCAGAAGGCCCTGCGCGGGCTTGAAACTGGTCACAACGGTCTCAACGAGACCGGGGCCGAAGGCGAGGCACTCCGGCATGAAATCGCCGTGCCCGGTCCGGAGCGCATCTTTTATCTCGCCGACGGCATCCGTTCCGGCATGACGGACGAAGAACTGCACGAGCTTTCGGCCATTGATCCGTGGTTCCTGCATCAGGTTCGTGAGATCGTCGAAACGGAAGACAAGCTCCGCTGCGTTTCCCTTGACTCGCTCACGAAAGCCGACATGCTCTTCCTCAAGCGCAAGGGCTTCTCCGACGCAAGGCTTGCTCAGCTCACGGGGGCAACGCAGGCCGAGGTCCGGACTGCCCGTCTGAACATGGGCGTGCGTCCGGTCTATAAGCGTGTCGACACCTGTGCGGCCGAATTCGCGACCAATACCGCCTACCTCTACTCCACCTATGAAGAAGAGTGCGAGGCCGAACCGACCGATCGCAGGAAGGTCATGGTGCTCGGCGGCGGTCCGAACCGCATCGGCCAAGGCATCGAGTT
>CABUOH010000116.1 GCA_902493085.1 uncultured Sutterella sp.
CGTGTGGTGTTGACGAGAATCTTGGTGAGCTCGTTGGAGAGATCGCCCGAGACACGCTTCATCAGGGTTTGAACGCGATCGGCGAACCAAGCGCCATCCCGGTAGAAGAAAAAGACGATGAAGGTGACGAGCGCGAGCTGCAGCAGGATGTTGCTCACGTTGACGGCGGCGTTGAGGAGCGCGGCTGAAAGCGGCTCAAGGAGCCTCTGCATCGTGCTCGAGAGCGAGGCGGGGTCGATGGCAAAAAGGAGCTGATCGTGGAGCCAGGGCCCAACGCCGGGAATTTCCGCAATGGCCGGCGGTATCGTGAAGCCGCTGGAGATCCACTCGCGGATGACGGAGATGCCCTTGGGTATTTGCTGCGCGAGCGCGATGAGCAGGAAGCTCGACGGGATGAGTACGCCGATGATGATTAGAAGGACCATCAGGAGTGCGGGCACCGTCGTGGAGCCGCCGGCCGAAGAGCGTGCGCTCGCAAAGAGCGGCCAGGTGACGACGGCGAGAATCGCCGCGATGATGATGGCCGTAAGAAATGGCTCGATGATGAAGTAGCAGCCGATCGAGACGGCAACGGCAAGGACAACGCGGATGAGAAGATCCACGCGTTCGCTGAAGCTCAGCATCGAACGCAGCGACTGAGGTTCGTGCGAACGTTCGGAAGCCGGACTGGAGGTTGTTCCGGCTTCGGTGTCCGTTCGGGAGTCGATGTGGGGCATGATGGTCTTGGCGCTGTGGGTCAGTCGGCGACGGGAGGCTCGTCAAGATAGAAGCAGCCGTTGAGGGTGGTGCTCTTGACGGCTTGGGCGAGTACCTCGAGAGCGGCGAGGCGAGTAAAGCTCTTGCGCCAGACCATGATGACGCGGCGCGAGGGCGACGGGCTCTTGAAGGGAATCGTCTTGATGCTGTTGACGTTCGAGCGCAGATAGGGAACGCAGGAGGCGGGCAGCACCGTGATGCCTAGTCCTTGGGCGACCATGTGGCAGATGGTTTGCAGGGAGGAGCCTTCGACCGTGCGTTGGACATCGGCAATGCCGATGTTGGCGCGAACAAGATCCGGGCAGATGCCGATGATCTGGTCTCGGAAGCAGTGTCCGGCTCCGAGGAGGAGCATCGTCTGATCGCGAAGCTCCTGCGGGCCGATATAGTTGCGGTTGACCCAAGGGTGATGGGACGGCACTGCGACGACGAAGCTTTCCTGATAGAGGGCTTGCGTCATGAAGCCGGTGTCGGTGATCGTGTCGGCCATGATGGCGACGTCGATGGCGCCGGTGCGGAGCTGAGAGATGAGCTCGGTCGTGTACGTCTCCTCAAGATAGACGGGCATCTTCGGAGCGAGGGTGGAGAGCTTTTGGATGAGCTCGGGCATCAGATAAGGGGCGACCGTGTAGATCATTCCGAGGCGGATCGGGCCTGCGAGAGGATCTTGACCGCGTTTGGCGATTTCGGAGATGAGGCGGCTTTCCTCAAGAACCTTCTGAGCCTGCTCAATGATGGCTGCTCCGACGGGTGTGATGGAAATGTCGGGCGTACGGCGCTCGAAGATCGCGACGCCGAGCTCTTCCTCGAGCTTCTTGATGGCAACGGAAAGAGAGGGCTGACTCACGAAGCAGGATTCGGCGGCGCGGCCGAAGTGCTTTTCGCGTGCCACGGCGATAACGTACTTGAGTTCGGTGAGAGTCATGATCGAAGATCCTTGTTTGTCGAATGTATGAATTGGGGCTTCTCTAGGGGACGGAGATCTCAGGCAGCAAGAAATTCTCCTGCAGGCCTGAACCAACGGATTGCATGCCGGAGGGCCGTGTCCCTGTCACGAGCGAGCCAGGCGTCGGCCGTGCGGCGAGCGGCGGCAAGGAGCGCCTCGTCGCGATCAAGGTCGGCAAAGCGAAGGAGCGGCGTGCCGGACTGGCGTTCGCCGAGAAATTCGCCCGGACCGCGCATTTCAAGGTCGCGCCGTGCAATTTCGAAGCCGTCGGTGGTGTCGCGTATGGTCTTCAAACGCTCCCAGCCCGAGGGCGAGATGTCCTCCCCGAAGAGAAGAACGCAGGCGCTTTGTGCGGCGCCGCGTCCCACGCGCCCCCTCAGTTGGTGGAGCTGCGCAAGCCCGAAGCGCTCGGCATGCTCGATCACCATCAGCGTTGCATTGGGAACGTCGACGCCCACCTCGATGACGGTGGTGGCTACCAGAATTTGGGTGAGGCCCGACGCGAAGTCCTGCATGACGGCGTCCTTTTCGGCCGGCGGCATGGCGCCGTGCACGAGCCCGACGGTAAGATCGGGCAGACGGCTCTGCAGCTCGTCCCGGCAGGCGGTTGCAGGAGTAAGGTCAAGCTTGTCGCTCTCCTCAATGAGGGGACAAACCCAGTAGGCCTGACGGCCCTCTTCGACGATGCTTCGCACGACGGAAAGCACCGCTTCCTTGCGTGAGGCCTTGACGGTCTTTGTCACGACCGGCGTGCGCCCGGGCGGCAGCTCGTCGATGACGGAGACGTCGAGGTCTGCGAGATAGCTCATGGCGAGCGTGCGCGGAATCGGTGTGGCGGAAAGCATCAGAAGATGAGGAACACGGTCGGACTGGGGCTGAGTCCGAAGGGCCAGACGCTGGGCGACGCCGAAGCGATGCTGCTCGTCGACGATGGCAAGCCCGAGGTCGGCGAACCTGACGCTTTCTTGAATCAGGGCGTGTGTGCCGATGATGATTTGAGCCTCGCCCGAGGCGATGGCTTCAAGCGCCGCGTTCTTCTCCGCCGTCTTGAGCCTTCCGGTGAGCCAAGCGGTGCGGATGCCGAGCGGCTCGAGCCATGAAGCGATCTTTCGGAAGTGTTGCTCGGCGAGAATTTCGGTGGGCGCCATCAGTGAGGCCTGATGACCGGAGGCCACGGCGCGCAGTGCGGCTAGAGCCGCTACGACGGTCTTGCCGCTGCCGACATCGCCCTGTACGAGCCGGTGCATGGGGCAATCCTTGGCCAAGTCCGAGAGAATCTCGTCCGTGACGCGTCGCTGCGCGCCGGTAAGGCTGAAGGGAAGCGAGGCGAGAAAACGGGAGGCGAGTTCACTGTCGTCGCCTGAGAGCGAAGGTGCACGTTTTCTGAAGGCAACGGTTCGTGATTCGCGCAGCGTGATCTGTTGGGCGAGAAGTTCGTCGAAGATGAGCCTGCGCCAGGCGGGAGCGGATCGTTCCTGAAGGCCGACAATGTCGGCGCCTGCGGGCGGCGTATGAATATAGGCAAGCGCTTCACGCAGGCTGGGCAGACCGAAACGAGTTCGCTCGTCTGCGGGGACGAGATCGGTGAGGTCAAGGTCGAGAAGCGCGCGGTCGATGCGTTTGCGAAGCCAGCGCTGTTGGATGCCTTCGCCGGCGGGATAGATGGGCGTCAGAGCCTTGGGAAGTTCACTCTCCGCAGCTTTGCCGGACTTGATGCGGGGATGAACCATCTCGAGTTCGCCGTAGTAGCCTTCGCGCGCCTCTCCGTAGAGGCGGACGGTGCTGCCGACTGCGAGTTGCTTCTGGATGGATGGAAAGAAGTGGATGAATCGGATTGTGAGAGTGCCCGTGCCGTCGTCCATGACGGCATGGAGCTGCTGGCCGCGCGGCGTGCCCACGAAGCGCTGGTCGGCGACACGGCCTTCGATCTGAACGTGCGTATTCGGCGGGATTGAACCGATGGGCGTGACTCTGGTCTCGTCTTCATAGCGAAGCGGCAGGTGAAGCGCAAAGTCCCAGTCGCGCGTAAGTCCGAGCTTCTCGAGCCGGACGGCCAAAGGGTCGAGCTTTTCTTGTCGAATGACGCCCGCGGGCCGGGCCGGGGAATTCGATGCGGCGGCCATGTTCTGGCTATATAAGGATGGGGAGCGTTCAGGGCATCGTCACGACGGCCTCGATTTCAACTCGGGCGTTCTTCGGAAGGGCGGCGACCGCGAAACAAGAGCGTGCGGGATAGGGGGCGGCCATAACTTCGGTCATCACTGTGTTGACGACGGAGAATTCGTTGATGTCGGCAAGAAAGATCGTGAGCTTGACCGCGTTGGCGAGCGAGGTGCCGGCGGCTGCACAAACGGCCTCAAGATTGGCAAAAGCTTGGCGGGTCTGAGCTTCGACGCCTTCGACAAGTTCGCCCGAGGCGGGCAAGAGGCCGAGCTGGCCCGACGTGAAGAGAAAGCCTTCGGCGAGCGTTGCCTGGCTGTATGCGCCGATGGCGGCGGGAGCTTTATCGGTGTGGACGGAATTGATGGGCATGCTGAATATCCTCTGAAGGCCAAGCGGCCGAAATGCCGGATGTCTATATTCTATCGGAAAAAATGTCACGATAGAAAGCAAACCTATCGCATTTGTTAAAAAACGCTATAAAGGCTATTGCATGCGTAATAGGTAAAAATACGTAGAATTACCCGGAAGGGCAGTTCTGGGGCGGAATTAACAATTGCTCGAAATTAAGGGTTAGTCCGTATCACCAAGGTGGTAGTACGTTGGGATAGGTTGTATTGCAGTTAAAGGCAAGCCTGAGTGCTGATGCCGTTAAGCCTATATCGGGCAAATTAGAGGTGAGTCAGGAGAAGTGAGGCGGTTGGTCTTTTGGGGGCTCTTGATCCAATCGTAAGAAATAATTCAGAATTTAGGGGTTATCCCGAATGTTTCTGAAGAGGTAGTAGTAATAAACTGCGCGTGACTTAAGAAAAGCCGCATTGGGTGTTTTGCGTAGTTCGAAAGAATGGAAGCTGACACTGATGACCGTAGAAATACGTAGCTTTTTGAAAAGGCAGATCGTAAAGATCGGGCAAAGTTTGACGCAGGCGTCATCCTCCCGAATTTCCCGCACCCCGCTTCGGCAAAGCTGATATAAGGAATGCGGAGAAGGAAAGTCTTGCTTTCTTGCTTCAAAGTCCGCCTCACGAACGGCTGCCGCAAGGTCGTCGCGAGGCCAGTTCAACTGAGTCGCACCAGGAGAACGGCGATTCAGGTGAATTGACGGAATCTGACCCCGTGCCGGGCTTGGCGCAACAGCGCTTTCGTCCCCAGCACATCGTCTTTGGATCTAGGAGACCATTGGAAA
>CABUOH010000117.1 GCA_902493085.1 uncultured Sutterella sp.
TCTTCTCGATTGCGATCATCATCGCACTCGGCTTCGTGGGCAACATGGTGCAGGCCAACTCGATCGCCGGCGCCTTCTACACGGCCTTCAACATCCCAACCTGGGTCACCGGCATCTTCACCTTCATCATCGCCGGCTTCATCTTCATCGGCGGCATCCGCCGCATCGCCTCCTTTGCCGAAAAGATGGTGCCGATCATGGCGCTCATCTACATCATCGGCTCGCTTACGATCATCTTCACGAACCTCGAAGGCGTAATCCACGCATTTGAAATGATCTTCGTGGGCGCCTTCGATCCGATGGCCGCCACCGGCGGCGTCATCGGCGCCGGCATCAAGGAAGCCATCCGCTACGGCGTCGCACGCGGCCTCTTCTCGAACGAAGCCGGCATGGGCTCGACCCCGCACGCACACGCCGTAGCACGCGTCAAGCATCCCGCCGAACAGGGTCTTGCCGCCATCATCGGCCTCTTCATCGACACTTTCATCGTCGTGAACATGACCGCCTTCGTGATCCTCTGCACGGGCGCCCTCGACGGCACGACGACCGGCATCGCACTCACGCAGAAGGCCTTCACGCTCGGCCTGGGCACGATCGGCAACGGCTTCGTCGCCGTCTGCCTGCTCTTCTTTGCCTTCACGACCATCGTCGGCTGGTACTTCTTCGCCGAACAGAACGTCAAGTATCTCGTCGGCGTACGTTATGTGTCGATCTACCGCGTGCTCGTTCTCGCCTTCATCATGGCGGGCTCCTTCCTCCACGTCACCCTTGTGTGGGAGCTCGCCGACCTCTTCAACGGCCTGATGGTGATCCCGAACATCATTGCCCTGATCGGCCTCTCGAAGATCGTGGGCCGTGCGCTCGAAGACTATGAAAAGAAGTTCCTCGCGGGCGAAACCCCCGAGTTCGGAGAACTCGCACCGGTTCCGGCCGACATCCCGCGCTACAACGGCGCACCGGCTCAGGATCCCGTGCTCGACCCCAAGCCTCATCGTCGTCTCGGCGGTCTTCGCAACCGCTTCCGCCGCCGTCCGCACAACGCGCCTGAAAACCAAGCCTAAACGCGCTTCAATCCCGTGAGGGAAACGCCAACTCCAGGCCCCGCCGGCATGCCGGCGGGGCCTGCTCTCATGAGCTGTCCCGATCGCGGGCTCGCCCTAAAAAGAAGAAAACCTCCAAGGCCATCACGCCTTCGGAGGTTTTCACCCAACGCACCATTCGCTCGATGGCCGCCTTACTTTTCCGGGCCCTGGTCAGCCGGTTGCTGACTCTGTCCCTTGGCGCCCACATTCTCAAGCGCGGAGCCTACGTGCTCAGCCCCCTTTTTGAGGTCCGTGCCGAAACCTGCAACAGTATTGCAGCCGGCCAGCGCAACTACGCCGCAGATCATCATGGCTGCAAGCATGATCTTCTTCATCTTTTTTGACTCCTAGAAAGCGCCGCTCCAGCGGCGGCCATGCATTCAGTTTAGCCCAGTCGTCGCCCCCGCGTTCGCAATTCGAACACGCTGTGACGATTGTCCGGCCTGCTCCCCGCCTTCATCGGAGACTGACCGGGCCTCTCCATCTAAAAGTCCGGCCGCCTCGATCGAACTCATCTTCTTTTGCATCACGTTCTGTCGTGTCTTCATGGCGTCCAGGCTCGACTGCGCTTCGGAAAACTTCTTCTGAACCTTTGCAAAGCCTTCGGCAAACTGAAGGAATTCGCCCTTCACTTCACCGAGCACCTTCCAGACCTCGCTCGAGCGCTCCTGCAGCGCAAGCGTCACAAACCCCATCTGCAGACTGTTGACAAGCGCCGAGACGACCGTTGGTCCCGCCGGCGTGATGCGCCAATCGCGCTGGAGCTTTTCAAAGAGCCCCGGGATCCTGATCACCTCCGCATAGAGTCCCTCGCTCGGCAGATACATGACGGCAAACTCCGTGGTGTAGGGCGGCTTCACATACTTGTCATGAATCGACTTCGCCTGCACGAGGACGGCCTTCTCAAGAGCCGCGCGGGCCTGCGCCGCCGCAGCGGCAGCAGGAAATTTCGAGTCCATCGGCAGCCAGCACGGCCCCTCCTTGGAAGCTCCCGGCATTCGAACGGCGAAATCGACAGCCTCCCGACCATCGGGGACGACCCTCACCTGGGCACCATACTGCGCCGGCGTGAGGATGTTGGCCAGAATGGCCGCGAGCTGCGTCTCGCCGAAGGTTCCACGCGTCTTCACATTCGCCAGGACGCCCTTGAGGTCGCGAACGCTTTGGGCCATGGCGCGCATCTCGCCGAGCCCCGTCTGAACGAGACCGAGCTTCTCGTCCACGGTTCTGAAGCTTGCCGTGAGACGCTCTGACAGCGTGCGGTCGAGCTTTTCCTGCACCGTCGCCCGCATTTCCTCGAGCTTAGCCTCGTTGCCCGAACGCACCTTCTCGAGGCTGGCATCAACGCTTGTTCGGATTTCGGTGAACTTCGATTCGAGCTTGCCGCCGAGAACCTCGCTTGCCGCCGCATTCGTTTCGATGATTTTTGCAAAGCGCGCGTCAACAAGCCCCTGAAGCTCAAGCAATTGTCGATTGAGCACCTCACGCGTTTCGCCCAACGACTGCCGGGCCGTCTCGTTGAGCGTCCGCACTTCGGCCGCGCTTTTGTTTTGCTGCTCGGTGAGATAACCCATCAATCCCGTGAGCGCATGAGACAAGCTGCGCTCCACGTTGAGAAGGGCCTGCTGAACCTCTTGGCGCTCCCCTCTCACGCCCGTAAGGATCGCCTCGATCATCTCGTCCTGCTCGTCGCGGCGCATGCTCTCGGACGTCTGGATTTTAAGAAGACGCATTTCAAGAACAATCCATACCAGCGCCGCGGCAATAAAGGCGCAAAGCCCGGTGAGGATCAAAAGAAGAGTATCGGTGGACATGTCGGCATCCGAAAAAAGTTGCGGAAATCATCATCCGTTGGGACTGCTATCTTAACCGAGCTCGCCCAAGGTCTTCCTCCCCGCACTTCACCACCGCACTTCGACACTCCGGAAAGTGAGGAGGAAGAGGCCCTGCTGCAGCTCTATCGTGCTGAAGTGTCCGGCATATGCGATTACTTCGAAGTCGGGACCTTGCTCGCCACGCCTTCGACGAAGTACATCATCTGCTGGAGTTCAGCGTCGGTGGCAACCTTGCCTTCCGGAATCATGACCTTGCCTTCATTGCTGACGACCGGTCCCGTGAACGGATGGAATTCGCCCTTTTCAAGCTTGTCGTACGTCGCCTTGATGCGGGCCGCAACGTTTTCCGGCGCCTTCGGCGTCATGTCCGCGAGCTCGATCATATGGACGTTCGCGCCGCCCCAGACCGGGGTGTTGTCCCACTTGCCGTCAAGCACCTTCTGGATTTCGTTCGTGTAGTACTCTTCCCAGCGATGCACAACGCCGCCGAGCAGCATCGTCGGAGCAGCCTTGTGCATGGCGGAGTTGTAGGAGATGACCGGCACCTTGGCTTCTTCACACGTGGAGGCGACGGCCGTGGAATTCGTGTGATGCGTGATCACGTCGGCCTTCATGCCGATGAGAGCCTTCGTGGCATCGGCTTCCTTGCCCGGATCGTACCAGGAGGACGTCCAGACGACGCGGACTTCGATGTTCGGATTGACGGCACGGGCGCCCAGCGTGTAGGCATTGATGCCTTGGAAAACTTCCGGAATCGGGAGGGCGGCAACGTAACCGAGGACATTGGTCTTCGTCGTGGCGGCGGCCAGCATGCCGGCAAGATAGCGCCCTTCATAGAAGCGGGCCGTGTAGTTCTTGACGTTCTTGCTCGTCTTGTAGCCCGTAGCGTGCTCAAAGTAGACGTTCGGGAACTGCTTTGCGACCTTCATGACGGAGTTCATATAGCCGAAGGACGTCGCGAAGATGATCTTGTTGCCCTGCTGGGCAAGGTCGCGGATGACGCGCTGGGCGTCGGCGTTTTCAGGAATATTTTCAATCCAGGTGACCTTGATCTTGTCGCCGAACTTCTCTTCGACGAACTTGCGGGCGATGTCATGCTGGGAAGACCAGCCTTCCTCGTTGGCTGGGCTGACGTAGACGAAGGCGACCTTCAGCGGCTCGTCCTTGGCGAAGACGGCGACCGGAGCAGCGTTGAGCGCGACGGCAGCGGCGCCGGCGAAGCAGAGCTTGAAGGCAGTACGTTTTTGCATGGATGAAGTCTCCTGAAAACAGAAGTAAATGAGTTGATGGCTAGTTTAGCCAAGAAGGCAGGCCATGCCTACCTCCTTAGCCAAAGAATTTCTCAGCTCCTCGGCGCAAACGGCTTGCCGAGCGAAGCAGGCACGTTGAGGCGGATCCAAGCGGGATTCCGGCTGATGAGAACGAGCACCAAAATCGTCGCCAGATACGGCGTCATGGCCATGAACTGCGGGGCGATGTCGATGCCCATGCCCTGAACCGCGAACTGCAGCATCGTTACGCCGCCGAAGAGATAGGCTCCGACGAGCACGCGTGCAGGACGCCATGTGGCGAAGGTGACGAGCGCCAAGGCAATCCAGCCTCGGCCCGCGACCATGCCCTCGACCCATAGCGGCGTGTAGACGAGCGACAAATAAGCGCCTGCAAGTCCCGCCATCATGGCACCGAAAAGCACTGCCCAGAAGCGGATGAGGCCCACCGGATAGCCAAGTGCGAAGGCTGATTCGGGCGACTCGCCGACAGCGCGCAAAATGAGGCCCGAACGAGACTTGAACAAAAAGAACCAAACGCCGGCAATCATGGCGAGCGCCGCATAGGCCAGCCAGTGCTGCGAAAAAAGCGCTTCGCCGAGGAAGGGAATGCTTTCGAGCCCGGGAATGCCGAGCGGCGCGCGCCCGGGAAGTGCGGCACCCTGCAGCGACTGACCAAGAAAAGCGGACAGCCCCGTGCCGAAAAGCGTCAGCGCAAGGCCGGCCGCGTACTGATTGGCGCGAAGACCGATCGTGAAGAATGCAAACAGCAGGCCGAGCAGAAGCCCGACGCCCATGCCGGCGAGAAAGCCAAGCTCAAAGCTGCCCGTGGCGTGCGTCACGGCAAAGCCCGAGA
>CABUOH010000118.1 GCA_902493085.1 uncultured Sutterella sp.
GTCGTGGGCGGCGGCCGCGGCCTTCTCGACGAGAAGGGCTTCAAGGCGCTCGAGGCCTTTGCGGACTCGATCGGCGCTGCGGTCGGCGCCACCCGCACGGCCGTCGACATGGGACTCTGTCCCAACGACTGGCAGGTGGGGCAGACGGGCAAGATGATTGCGCCCGAACTCTATTTCGCCGTGGGCATTTCCGGCGCGATTCAGCATACGGCCGGCATCAAGGATGCCAAGACGGTCGTGGCGATCAACAAGGATGCGGAAGCGCCGATTTTCGAGGTGGCTGACTACGGTCTCGTCGCCGACGGCGTCGAGGCGCTTGAAGCGCTGCGCGCCAAGCTCGGCAACGCCTAAAGGCATTTCGAACCGCCCGCCGTCGCCGGGCGGTTCGTTTTTGCGCAATCTCGAAAAAATGCGTCCTCGGACTTGCACTCGGATTGTCGGTACGATAAAATTCTGCACTTTCGCATCGGGCGGCTTGTCCGCGCGTTGCATGAAGAATTTCTTTTCCGAAAGCTCCTCGTGACGGGGGCTTCGGCTTCAATTGAACCAATAGTTAAAGAGGTAAACTCATGGTTATCATTCGTCTCGCCCGCGGCGGCTCCAAGAAGCGTCCGTTCTACAGCATCAACGTTTGCGACAGCCGCTGCCGCCGTGACGGCCGCTTCATCGAACGCGTCGGCTACTACAACCCGATGGCTGCCGGCCAGGCCGTCCGCCTCAACGTCAACCAGGAACGTCTGGCCTACTGGCAGAGCCAGGGCGCCCAGCTCTCCGAAACGGTTGCCCGTCTCGTGAAGGAAGCCAAGGCTGCCGCCTAATTCCTGACGGAAAGCATCAGTCATTGCGCCGGACTTTAAACGGCGCGGAAAACCCCGCAAAACCTCAAGTGCGGGCTCGCTCGCAAGCGGTCGTGCCTCTCGTGTCCAGCACATCGTGATCCGTCTGCAGCAACATGAGCCCGGTATCTACGCCTGAGAGTCTGCGGGGTTTTGTTTTGTTTGAAAAAAGCGATTGTTTTAAGCGATTGTTTTTCGAATACTTTCGGAGAGTTTGGTTATGGACGATCTCGTCGAACTCGGACGCACAGCGGGTGCCTACGGCTTCCGCGGCTGGGTGCGCATCGTGCCGCTTGAATCCGGCGAAGTGCTTCAGAAGGCCAAGACCTGGGTGCTCACGGACTTGAAGGGTGCGCGCACGACGCTCACCATCGAAGCCTTTCGCCGTCACGGCGACGGCTTCATTGCCAAGTGGGCGGGTTGTGAAACCAAGGAGGCGGCCGACGCCGCCCGAGGCCGCGTGTCGGTTTCGCGCGCCGACTTCCCGGATGCGGGCAGCGACGCCGTCTGGGCCGTCGATCTGATCGGCTGCGCCGTGGTGAACAAGGAGGGCGAGGCTCTCGGCACGGTGGAGAGCATCGGCTCCAACGGCGCTCAGGATCTGCTCATCATCGTCTACGACAACGCGGACGGCAAGTCCGCACGGTTCATGGTGCCGCTTGTGAAGGACGTCTATCTGATTTCGATCGATACGGATGCGCGCACGGTCACCGTTGACTGGCAGGCCGACTGGCGCTGAGGGAGCGGATCATGCGCTTTGACGTCGTTACGCTCTTTCCGGAGATCTTCGACTCGATCACGAAGTGCGGGATTACCGCCCGCGCCATGAAGCGCGGCCTCTGGTCCTGCCATGCCTGGAATCCCCGCGCCATGACCGAAGACGTGCACCGCACGGTCGACGACCGTCCCTTCGGCGGCGGTCCGGGCATGGTGATGATGGCCGATCCGCTCGCCAAGACGGTCGACATGATCCGGGCTTCGGGCAACCGGGGCCGCGTCATCTCCTTTGCACCCAACGGCACGAAGCTTACCGATGAGCGCGTGCGCCGCATGGTGGCCGAGGACGAGAGCGTCGTGCTCGTCTGCGGACGCTACGAAGGCATTGACGAGCGCTTTCTCTCGACCTACGTCGACGAGGTGGTGAGCTTGGGCGACTTCGTGCTTTCGGGCGGCGAGATTCCTGCCTGCGCCCTGATGGATGCCGTCGTGCGACAGCTGCCCGGCGCGATCAAGGATCTCTCCACGTCGGACGAGAGCTTTGCGACTGGGCTTCTTGACGCGCCTCACTACACGAGGCCCGAGGTTTGGCGCGGCATGGAAGTGCCGCCCGTGCTCCTTTCCGGACATCATGCGAACATCAGCAGGTGGACGCGCGAAGAAAGTTTGCGTTTCACCTTGCAAACCCGTCCAGACTTGATTAAAATCGCGGATTCTTCCGGTAAGTTGAGCGAGGCGGACCGCAAATGGCTGCGCGCCAACGGCTGGAAGTAAGATTTTGATAAATTTTGCCATCCTCTCGGCGGTGGGCTCAGCTCCCTCAAATACAGCCGCATGACGATGGTTTTGGAGAAAAAAATGGATCTGATTCAGATTCTCGAACAGGAAGAAATGGCCCGCGTTACCGCCGGCAAGACGATCCCCTCTTTCCGCGCCGGTGACACGGTTGTCGTGAACGTCAACGTCGTTGAAGGTTCCCGCAAGCGCGTTCAGGCCTTCGAAGGCGTCGTGATCGCCCGCCGCAACCGCGGTCTCAACTCTTCCTTCATCGTCCGCAAGATCTCGTCCGGCGAAGGCGTTGAACGTACGTTCCAGCTCTACGCTCCGACGATCGCTTCCATCGAAGTGAAGCGCTACGGCGATGTCTGCCGTTCCAAGCTCTACTACCTGCGCGACCGCTCCGGCAAGGCCGCTCGTATTAAGGAACTGCTGGTTCGCAAGCACTAATCTGAAGGCTTCGGCCGAAGGATGCATGAAAATCCCCGCAATTTCGGTTGCGGGGATTTTTTTGAATCGAAAGAAAGGCCCGGCGTGTGACGCCGGGCCTGATGCGAGCGGGAAAAGCTGCCTTAGGAAGCCGTCTCTTCGCGCGGCTTCCTGCGGTTGCTGCCCGCCACCATGTCGAAGCGGAAGAAGCGGCATTCAAGCGGTCCGTTGAAGAGCACCGTCTTGCGCGATTCCTTGAGGCGCATCTGCTGCGGCAGCGTGCGGTCGGAGGTGAGCATCCAGGCGGTCCAGCCGGGGAAGTTGGCCTTCAGATTGTCGGCAACGTGCTTCATCATCGACTGTATCGAGGCGGACTTCGGGTTTGACTGCTCGCCGTAGGGCGGGTTGGCGATGAGAAGTCCCGGCACCATCCCGTCTTCGGGGCGGCTCTCGCGGGCGTCGCCCTGCCGGAAGGTAAGGCGTCCGTCATCGAGCATGTCTCCCAATCCCGCGCGGCGTGCGTTTTCTTCGGCCTTCTCGACGACGAGGGAGGAAATGTCGCTTCCTGCAATGCGGATTTTCACGTGACGGTTGACGGCGGCGCGTGCATCCTCCTTCATTTTAGCCCAGAGGTCGGCGTCGAAGCCGTCCAGCTTCTCGAAGGCGAACCGGCGGTTGAGTCCGGGCGCCATGCCTGCGGCCATCTGAGCGGCCTCAATGCCGATCGTGCCCGAGCCGCAGAACGGATCGACGAGCGTCTTGGAGGGATCCCAACCCGAGAGCATCAGAAGGCCGGCGGCCAGATTTTCCTTCAGGGGAGCTTCGCCGTGCGTCAGCCGCCAGCCGCGCTTGAAGAGCGCTTCGCCGGCAAGATCAAGATAGAACGTGCAGGTGTCGTACGTGAGGAAGGCGGCGATGCGCACGTCGGGATTGTAGCGTTCGACGTCCGGGCGGCGGCCGGCCAGGTCGCGGAAGCGGTCGCAAATGCCGTCCTTGATGCGAAGCACCGCAAAGTCGATGGATTCGAGCGGGCATCGCTGGCCGTTGGCGGAGACCTTGATCGTCAGGTCGGGACCGAACCATTTTTCCCAGGGCGTTTGGGCGGCCATTTCATAGATGTCGCGCGTATCCCAGTAGGAGGCTTCGGCCACCTTCATGAGCACGCGGCTCGCGAGGCGGGAGTTGAGGCATGCGGCCATCGCCGTGGCGGCCGAGCCGGCAAAGGAGACGCCGCCGCGGGCGGCGCGGACGCGTTCGGCGCCGCAGGCGGAGATTTCGCCTGCAAGCAGTTCTTCAAGCCCGAAGGGGCAGACGGCGTAAAAGGAAAGGTTGGCCATGGAGTGTCTGTCGATGTGTGTTCTGAAGAAAAGGGGTCAGCGTCGGCCTTCGCCGTGACCGAGCACGACGTACTTGAGCGAGGTGAGGCCTTCAAGGCCGACCGGTCCGCGCACGTGCAGCTTGTCGGTAGAGATCCCGATTTCGGCGCCGAGCCCGTATTCGAAGCCGTCGGCAAAGCGCGTCGAAGCGTTGACCATCACGGAGCTTGAGTCCACTTCGCGCAGGAACCTGCGGGCGTTGTCGAAGTTCTTCGTGATGATGGCGTCGGTGTGGTGCGAGGAGTGCCGGTTGATGAAGTCGATCGCTTCGTCGAGGCTTTCGACGATGCGGATGGAAATGATCGGGGCATTGTACTCGGTATCCCAGTCCTGCGGGGCGGCGTCGACGGCGCTCATCCCGCTCTGCTCAACGATGCGGCGCGAGAGTTCGTCACAGCGCATCTCGACGTCGTGGTCGTGGAAGACACGGGCCATGGGGGGTAGGAAATCGAACGCGACCGAGCGGTGCACGAGCAGCGTTTCTGTGGCGTTGCAGGGCGAGTAGCGCTGGGTTTTGGCGTTCTCGGTGACGCGGACGGCCATCTCGAGGTCAGCCTGTGCGTCGACGTAGGTGTGGCAGATGCCGTCAAGATGCTTGATCATCGGAACGGTTGCTTCGGCCGTGAGCCGTGCGACTAGACTCTTGCCGCCGCGCGGAATCAGGACGTCGACGTAGTCGCGGGCGCGAATGAGCTCGCCCACGAGCGCGCGGTCGGACGACTCGATGAGCTGAACGGCATGGGCGGGAAGCCCCTGTTCGTTGAGCGCCTGAACGACGATTTCCCAGAGCGCCGTGTTGCTGCGCAGAGCTTCGTGACCGCCTCGAAGAATGATGGCGTTGCCCGACTTGAGGGCCAGAGC
>CABUOH010000119.1 GCA_902493085.1 uncultured Sutterella sp.
GACGTGGTGAGCCAGGTGATCTCAAGACCCGGGAACGTAGCCTCGACCGCTTCGGCGCCGTCGCCCACCTCGACGACGATCATGCCGCCGTCGTTGAGATGAGCGGCCGCTTCGGGAAGCATGCGGCGCACGATGTCCATGCCGTCGTCGCCCGCGCCGAGCGCCATGGCCGGTTCATGGCGGTATTCGGTGGGCAGCGAGTCCATGCTCGCCTGCGTGACGTAGGGCGGGTTCGAGATGATGAGATCGAACGTGCGTCCCTGCAGGTTTTCAAAAAGGTCGCCCTGCACGAGTTCGAGCGCATCCTCGAGGCCGTAGTCGCGGCGGTTGATTTTGGCGACCTCGAGCGCATCGGGCGAAAGGTCGGAGCCCGTCACGGCGGCGTTCGGGAAGGTGCCCTGAGCGAGAATCGCGAGGCACCCCGAGCCCGTGCAGAGGTCGAGCACGCTTTCCACTTCATAGGGATCCTCGATCCAGGGAGCGAGATCCTCCTCGAGAAGCTCGGCAATGTAGGAGCGCGGAATCAGCGCGCGCTCGTCAATGTAGAAGCGGTGTTCGGTGAGCCAGGCTTCGCGAAGCAGATAGGCGGTCGGAACCTTTTCGTGGACGCGGCGATCGATGAGGTGCACGAGACGCGAGAGCTCGTTGTGCGTGAGGGCCGCGTCGAGGAACATGTCGAAGTGGTCGAAGGGAAGCTTGAGGCCGCGGCAGATCAGAAAGGAGGCCTCCTCCCAGCTGTCGGGGGAGCCGTGACCGTAGGAAATGTCGGCGTTTTCCATTTCCGTGATCGCCCAGCGGAAGACGTCGCGGATGGTCTTCAGGTTGTGAATGGGGTCGTCGAGCAGCGGAGCAATTTCGTACATGGCGGTATCCAATATGGCTTTGGGCCGGGCGCGCCGGAAGCGGCGCCGGCCGAAAACGCGGAAATGAGGAAGATGAGGCGGGCGGCGAGCCGGCCGGCGTGCCGGCGGCGGGCGGGCCCTGAGGGCGCAGGCCGGAACCTCCATGGGAAGCGGCTGCGGCGATGCACGCCATTATAAGATGCTTGGAGGGGTCGGCTGAACGGCAGGGCGAACGGCAGGGCGGACGTCCTAGCGCGGGTGCTTGTTTGGCGGCAGATTCTGGAGCCGTCTTCTGGAGCCGTCTTCGGGTGCAGGGGACGCCCGATTGGAGCACCTCCTTTAGAATAGGCGGACGCGCTCCTTCGACATGAGAAACGCCGTTGAGCGGAGCGTCAATTCCCCATCTATGTCGTCATGACGCCGCACATTTCGAGGAGACCTTCTTGCGCTTACGTCAGATCAAGCTCGCGGGCTTCAAGAGCTTTGCCGATCCGGCGCTCATTGAGCTCGAGCATCCCGTCGTCGGGATCGTCGGGCCCAACGGCTGCGGCAAGTCGAACATCATCGACGCCGTTCGCTGGGTGCTCGGCGAGGCGCGCGTCTCCGAACTGCGCGGCTCGTCCTCGATGCGCGAACTGATCTTTGCGGGCTCGACCACGCGTCATGCGATCGGGCGCGCTAGCGTGGAGCTCATCCTCGGCAACGACGACGCGCGTCTCAAGGGGCCGTGGGCCGAATTTGCCGAAATCAGCGTCAAGCGCGTCGTGACGGCCGAAGGCCAGTCGGCCTACTACATCAACCATCAGCAGGTTCGCCGCCGTGACGTTCAGGAGATCTTCCTCGGCACGGGGCTCGGGCCCCGGAGCTACGCCATCATCTCGCAGGGCATGATCTCCAGCTTCATCCGGGCCCGGCCCGAGGAGATGCGCGTGCATCTTGAGGAGGCCGCCGGGGTCTCGCTCTACCGCGAACGGCGCAAGGAAACGGAGTCGCTCCTCGCTCAGACGCGAGGCAACCTCGAACGGGTGCGCGACATGCAGGCCGTCAAGGAGGAAGAGGCCGCAAGGCTTGAGGTAGAGGCTGCGCTTGCGCGAAAGTGGAAGGCGCTCACCGACGAGCGCAATGCGGCCGAGGCCCTCTGGTACTGGATTCAGTATGAGGATGTGAAGCGTACGCTCGACGCCCTTGCCGCCGACATCGCTGCGGGCGAAGCCGGCATTGAGGCGAGAAAGGCGGAGGCCGTGCGGGAGGCCGCAGCCCTCCCTGCGCTCGAAGAAGCGGCACGCCAAGCCGAGGCGGCGGAACATGAAGCCGCCGCGGGACTGCGGCAGGCCGAACGCGCGCTTACGGAGGCGCAGGCCGAGGAAAGGCGGCAGCGCGAGCGCAGGGCCGATGCGCAGAGAATGGCGTCCGAAGCCGAAAAGGCCAAGGCCGAAAAGGAAAGGCTTCTGGCCGAAACGGCAGCGGCCCGCAAGGCGCAGTCTTCAGAGACGGATGCGCTCGAGGAGACGATTGCGCTCTCGTCCGAAGAAGAGGCGGCGGCTCAGGAGGAGGCGTACGCCGCAGAAGATGAGATGCACGAGATCAACGCCCGGGCGGCTGACGCCCGAAGGGCTGAGTCGGACGCGAAGGCTCAGGCCCGCGTGGCGCTCGCGCGCCTCGAGGCGGCCGAAAAGCGCGCAGAGGATCTCAGAGTGCGGCTTCTGAGGCTGACGGCCTCGGAAGGCGGGATGGAGGCGCCCGACAAGGCGGGGCTCGAGGCGATGAGGTTCGACCTTGAGGAAGCCGAGGCTGCTGCGCATGAGGCCCGCGCCCTCGAGGAAGAGCGTGCCGATGCGGCCGAAGCCGCAAGACGCAGGCAGGAGGCGGCCAATGAAGCCTACTTCGCCGCATTGGCCGAGGAAAAGGAGACGGCCGCGAAGCTCGATGCGCTCGAGGCCGTTGAGGCCGGCGCACAGGCCAAGGGGCGGCTCGCGCAGTTCGAGTCGGAGGAAGGCATCGACGGCCTGCCCCGGTTGTCGGAAGTCCTTTCGGCGGATCCGCAATGGGTGACGGCCGTGGAGGCCGTTGCGGGCCCGAGGCTCGGTGCACGGCTTTTCGCGCACCTCGGCCTCGCGCAGGGGTTTGAGAGCCGCAGGCCGCCCGCTCTCGTCTCGTTCGTCGAGCGCGCCGATGCGCGGCCGCAGGTGCCGGCGCTGGAATTGGAGGGCGTCCGGCTTGAGCCGCTCGTCTCGCGCGTCGAGTGCCGCTCGCCCGATGCGGCGGCCGCACTTGCCGATGCGCTCGTCCGGACCTACTGCATCAAGAGCCTCTCAGAGGGATTTGCCCTGAGGGCGGCGATTCCCGAAGGGGTGACGCTCGTGACGCCGAGGGGCGACAGGCTCACGCGCAGAAGCCTCGTCGTCTGGACGGCAAGCGAGCCCGGCCAGTCGGTCCTCTCGCGCCAGCAGGCGCTTTGCGCCCTCAGGGACTGTCTTCATGCGCTCGAGGAGCGGCTCGGCACGCTTGACGAGGAACGCACCGCCGCCCGAAGTGCCGCGGAGGCTGCCGAGCGTTCGGCCCGCACCTCGGCTCAGGCAGCGCGGGAGGCGCAGGCCCGGGTTGCGGACCTGACGCTCAGGATCAAGGCGGCCGAGGCGGCGGTTGCCGCCCATGAGGCGCGCCTTGCCGATCTGCGCCGCAGCCGCGAGGATCTCGAGGCGGAAGGCGAGGAGGCGAGAGCGCTTGTGGAGGAAGCGGTCGTCTCGGCGGACGATGCGGAAGCGGCGGCGCAAAAGGCCGCGGGGATCGCGGCGGGCTTTTCGGCCGAACTCGCGCGGGCAGACATGAGATTGAAGACGAAGACGGCGCTGCTGACGTCCGTGCGGCACAAGGCGGATCTTGCACGCGCGAAGCTCAGGCAGCTGACTGAGTCGGCCAAGCTTTATGCGCAGAGCGAAGAGGCGCTTCGAAGCGACGTGGCCCGCGAGGAGGCGCGCATCAGGGAAGCGGCGAAGCTTCTTGAGGAAAGCGCCCGGGTGCTCGGAGACGCGGCGTCGGCCGCGGCCCTCAAGGCGCTCGAAGAGGCGGAAGGCAGGCACTCGGCCCGCCGTGATGCGACGGCTGCGGCCAGACTCGCGCTTGCCGAGGCGCAAGGCCGCTGGCAGGCCGCCCAGGCAGACGTGATGCCGATGACCGAGGCGCTCGGCGTCAAGCGCGTCGAACAGCAGATGAAGGAAAGCCTGCGCGCTCAGTTCGAGGAAAGGCTCGAGGAGCTCAAGGCCGATCGCTCGGAGCTCGCGCGCCGTGCGGCCGAACGCCCGCAGAAGGCGCAGAGCCTTCGCGCCAAGGTTCTGAGGCTCATCAGCGAAATCGCGGGGCTCGGCCCCGTGAATCATGCCGCGCTCGAACATCTCGAGGCCGTCAAAAAGACGCTTGAGGCCACGGCCCGTCAGGTGGAGGATCTCGAAAAGGGTATCGAAACGCTTGAGGCCGCCATTCGAAAGATCGACGCGGAAACGCGGGGACGCCTGCGGGAGACGTTTGAGAAGGTGAACGGGCACTTTGCCGAAACCTTCGCAGAGCTTTTCGGGGGCGGCGCAGCTTCGCTCGTCATGTCGGGCGACGACGTGCTCAACGCAGGCGTCGAGGTGAAGGCGCAGCCGCCGGGGAAGAAGAACGCGAGCGTGAAGCTCCTTTCGGGCGGCGAGCAGGCGCTGGCGGCCACGGCGCTCGTGTTTGCGATCTTCAAGCTCAATCCCGCCCCCTTCTGTCTTCTCGACGAAGTCGATGCCCCGCTCGACGAGGCCAATCAGGCAAGGCTTGCGGGCCTGTGCCGGCGCATGTCGGGCGAGACGCAGTTCCTCATGATCACGCATCACCGCGTGACGATGGAGTTTGCGGGCGCGCTTGTGGGCGTCACGATGAAGGAGCCCGGCGTGAGCCGCGTCGTGAGCGTCGACATCGAGAATGCGGTCCGCATGGCGAACTGACGCCTGCGGTTCCGCGTCCCGCACGCGCGTCGTGGCGAATCCGTCAAAAGTGCGTACAATCAACAGAAGCTGCGCCCGCGTCGGGCGCCCACAAAGCCGGACATAATTCAAATGAGTCAGACTCAGATCATTCTTATCGTGGCCGCCCTGGTGGTCATTGCCTTCTTCTTCTGGCG
>CABUOH010000120.1 GCA_902493085.1 uncultured Sutterella sp.
TGCAAAGCGACCGTCGTCATCGACAAGACCCACTACACCCGTCCGCTCATTGAAACCCGAGTTTAGGATCCTAGAGAGCTAAAAGTCTGCACTTTTCCCTGTTAATCAAGGGATATGCAGACTTTTAGCCATTTTCATTTGTCGATATGGAATCAGAGCTGTGCAAGCACAATCGGGGATAGAACCTCCTCATTGGATCCAAATCGAGTGCCGAGGCATCTAGCCAGCTCGTGACGATTAGTGACGCGTGGCAACGGAGTTAAGCCGCAAGTCTTCATGATCGTCCAGATACCATCCGCTGTCTGCTTCTCTTTCTCAACCAAAGCCAACAGTTCTTCGGTACTCAGCAATGGATGACGCTTCCTCGGGTTGGTGATTTCGCCGACATGCTGGAAGCAAAGTTCTCCATTGCTCCCTTGCACTACACTTGTCGAAGCATTGCTAAGCGCATTACAGATTGCAGTGACACTCATGTGAACACCGTCGCTTTTGAGCTTATCTTGCAACAGCCGTACGAGAAGCAGGGCTAGGACGCAAATCCCTATATGGCCCTGAATGTGATCGGAGTTCCGTACATACATCGGTCTCAACCCGAGATTGCTCTTCATGACACGGAAAGCGTCTTCGATCTGATTGAGCTTTGAATAAGTGGAGGCTACAAAAGTCCCCAACTTCTTTCTTCCGACCTCATCAAGCTCCATTTTGGCGGCTGGTACATTGGCGTTGACTTCACGGCCCTCTGCCGTAGCGTTTTGCTTTTCAACCTCCTTGGCGATGGCTAGGCGTCGTTGATAGTCGACTGCATCTTCGTATACCAGGCCGGCAAATCCACATCGCTGCTTTTTCTTTTCAAAAGCCTCTTCGTCAATGCCGAGAATCGGCGCTTCTGCCGATCCATCTGTTTTTGCAATGGACGCCCATCCAAACTTTTTCGGCGCCACTTTGACACCGGCCGCCTTCTTTCGGAGGACGACTTTTCGCCAAGCGTCAAGAATGGCAAGATCTCGATCGCGTCGCTTCTCATTGTATGTAAACACCAGGCTGGTCGAAATCTTCGAGCTTTTGTTCCAATTGGGAATGACCTTGAAGCGGATTGAACTCGCCTCACCAGCGTACTCGTAGCTGTCAAGATCAAGCATCTGTTTTTCCAGAGTCTCGTCGAGCTGCGATACCTTTTGCGCCACAAGATAACCAAGGTTCATGTTCCGGAGCATTTCGAGATTGGCAGCAGAGTTGAGACCTCGATCTGCGACTACGACAGCCTTTTCGATGAGGTACTTCCTTTGAAGCTCCTCAATTGAGCTCCTCATGGTCTTGAATTCAGAAGCGTTACCCGCATAGACCGCAAAGTCCATGGGAAAGCCCTTGGAATCAATCACGAGTGCCACAGAGACGATCGGTAAATCAAAGCGGTGCTCTTTGGAAGGGCCTCGCATCCGCATGTATCGAATCTTCTGGTCGAATGTCACTTCATCCCAAAAACTGTCGGGCAGCTTCTCGGCAATGAGTTCACCGTCAGCGTCGAAACATGATGACGGCAGACGATTTTCGGCTCTGGCTTGATTGGCCGCCTCAACGAGCAACTCGGGAAAATCTGCTCGTTCGTAGTCCATTTCCCCATCCGTCATCGGAGCCTCGAAATAGCTGTTGGTGACGTCATAGAAGACGAGGCTGGCACGATCTTTGCCGAATTGATTGTCCAGTCTGAGATTGATCCAACGAAAGAGCTCGTTCTTCCAACGACACATACAGTCGAGCGTGGAATAGAAATTGTCGAGCGTAAGTTCGGCGGCAGGGTCGCCAATGAAGGAATCCTTGCTCGAATAACTGAACAGAACGGAATGTGGATCCAAAACCTTCATATACGCCATAAAGGAAAGTGCCGCATTGCGATCAATGCGCTGATCGGACAGCGCTTGCAGCTGGCGAATTTTGACATCGAGTTTCAGATCCTTCATCCAAATGCGGCGCAATGGGAAATGCCCATATCGAACCAACGGGATCGGGAGATGAAAATCCTTGACAGCCTCAAGTTGAGCCTGAATACGGCGGGCCCGGACATCGGCTGACGCGCCGCGCTTATCGGCACGATCGTCGGCGTATTGAGTCTTGAGCTTCTGAAGCGCCTGAGGATCCTTCTCAAGTAAAGCTTCGAGCGAACCAAGATTTTCGACCGTCCTACTTTTTGATTTCCCGTTCTCGTCACGGTAGGACTCTTTGATCAAAACATACTTTTTCGTGCAGCCGTGACCGCTACCAACAACCGTCACATACATATCCACCACCCCAAACCGAGCTTGCTTCAGTTTACCATATGTTTTCCATGCGTACAATTAAATTTGAGATGGTTTAAAAAAACTCCTGCTAGCCAGTGCATACAGGAGTTTCTAGAAGCTACGGGTTCCTAAACTCGGGTTTTTGGCGCTTTGGCGCTTTGGTTGAGGTTGAGGCTGAGGGAGGCCGCATCAGAGCGTCCGGGCGCGTGCGACGGCGGCTCGACCTCGCTCCGTATAGGCTCGCCAGTCCTCGCCCGTCTGTCGTGCGATGGCATCAGCAAAGAGCCTCAGCGGCGGACAGGTCTCTTCTCTCGCTCGCAGCGTGACGACGCACATGCGCCAGGGGGCGCGCTCCCAGCCCGGCATCACGGCGACGATGCGGCCGGATTCGAGTTCGTCGACGACGTGCGCGAGCGAAAGGTCGACGGCGAGGCCGCGGTCTTCAAGAAGAAGCGCCTTGAGCGCGATCTGGTCGTGCGTGATGAAGACGCTCCTCCATTCGAGAATGCCCGATTCGACGCCGTCCTTGTAGAGGCGCGTGACGGGCGTAAGGTTGACGGTACGAAGAAGAAGCCCCGTGTGGCGTGCGAGGTCCGCCGGCGTTGCGGGCGTGCCGAAGCGCTGCAGATACTGAGGCGTCGCCAGAACGCAGGTGGAGGTGACGTGATAGAGGCGCACGACGAGGTCTTCGGCGATGGCGGGCACCTCGCTCAGCACGACCGCGTCGACCGCGCCCGAACGCAGCGCGGCGAGGTTTGCTTCGGGCTGAAGCACGAAGGATAGGTTCGGGTGTTCCCGGGCGTAGGCGACGAGCGTTTTTGAGAAGTAGAGGCGGGCGATTTCGATCGGCGCCGCAAAGCGGATGCGCACCTTTTCGCCCGTTGCCTGAAAGAGCGCGCGGGCGTTTTCGAGCGTTCTAAGGGCGGGTTCGCTTGCGGCGAGAAAGGCCTTGAGCTGCGGCGTCGGACGAAAGGGCCGGGTGCTTTTGTCAAAGAACGCAAATCCCATCTCGCGCTCCATGCCGGAGACGAGTCGCGAGCATTTGGAAAGCTCGATGCCGAGCTCCTCGGCGGCGGCCGTGACGCTTCCCGTGCGGGCGGCGGCCGAGAGCGCACGCCAGGCATTGAGATTGTCGAGGACGTTCATGAAGGGCTCCCGGATTGAAGGCGCCGGCGGCAGGCTTCGTCGACGGCGCGGTCGGTCTCCTCGCGAATGGGAACCCAGGTGGATTCGGCCTCAAGGGTGACATGGGCGGCGAAGTCGGCAAGCGCCTTGGAGCGCGCTTCAGCCTCCCACCGGGTGACGACCGACATCTGCCAGGGTTCGCGGCGCCAGCCCGGCATGATCGGGACAAGACGTCCGCTGCGGATTTCGGGGAGGACGTGGCCGGCGTAGAGATCGACGGTGATGCCGAGCGAGGAGAGGACGAGCTCCCGGAGCGTCATCTGGTCGTGCGTCGTGAAGACCTCCTTCCAGCGCAGAACGGACGAGACGGCGCCGTTCTTCCTGAGGACCTGGGTGGCCGGGTGCATGACGGTCTCAAGCAGAAGCCCGGTGTGGTGGACGAGATCTTCGGGCGAGGCGGGCGCACCGTGCGCGCGGATGTATTCGGGCGTCGCAAGAAGAGGCGTTTGGCTCGTGTTGTAGCGCCTCAGCACAAGGCCCGTCGCATTGGCGGGCGCATAGTTGATGACGGCGACGTCGACGAGGCCGTTGCGCACGTCGTCGGCGGTCATCTCTGGACGGATGTCGAAGATGATGCCCGGATGCGCTTCCGACCATTTCGCAATGAGTTCCGAGAAGTAGAGGCGGCAAAGGTCGATGGGAGCCGCGAAGGAAATGTGTTTCAGACCGCCCGTCGCGGAAAAGGTTTCCCAAACGCGCTCGAAGCCCGAAAGGAGCGGCGTCATTGCCTCCAGAAGCTCCCGGCAGCGGGTTGTGGGCCGCATCGGCCGGCGCGAGCGCTCGAGGAGCTTGAAGCCCAGCTCGTCCTCAAGTTCGGCCAGGATGCGTGAAACCTTCAGGGGCGGAAGATCCGCCTGCAGCGCCGCCTCGCGGATGCTGCCCGTGCGCGCCACGGCCTGAAGAATGCGCCAGGCGGCCAGATCGTTTCTGCGTTGGTTATTCATATCCATGCTGCGCCCATGGGATTATCCCTGTGCCTTTGCGGGTTAACCCGTTCGTCTTCCGAACGAGCGCGGACTCGCCGGCAGCGCCGTCGGCGACAAAAGCGCCTGTCGGGCAGGGGAGGTGCCGGGATGGAAGCGTTGGAAGGGCGCTTCATTCGGGCGCTGTTCATTTCGGGAATTTGGAAAAAATGCAAGATACACATCAATTCTAGACTGTTTGCGGCGAGTGCCTTGGGTCAAACTGCCAATGAACGCCGGGCGCGCAGCCCGCGTCCGGACTGCCGGCCCGAGGACCCCCGAGGACGACCGGCATCGTCAAAGACCCGAAAAGGAGAAGAGCATGGACCTCTCCAAACTCAATCGCAGAACATTCCTGCAGGCTTCGGCCGCCGCCGGACTTGCCGCCGCCGTTGATGGTTCGGCCGCAGAAGGACTCGTGAAGACGAAGGCCGCGCCGGCCGCGCGCACGATCGAGGGCGAGACGAAGATCGTCAAGACCTGCTGCCGCGCCTGCATTCACAACTGCGCCG
>CABUOH010000121.1 GCA_902493085.1 uncultured Sutterella sp.
CGCGAGCGTCTCGAGGCGGGCGTCGCGCGCTGGCGCCGTGCGGGTGCGGCGGCCGCGCTTTCGGCCTTTCTCAACGAAGAAAAGCTCGCGGAGCGTCTGCTGCCCGTCGAGGGCGGCGAGCAGCGCCTCACGAACTACGCGCACATCATCGAGCTTCTCAACGACGCGGGCCGCAGGTACGCGACCGCGTCGGGCCTCGTGACCTGGTTCGAGACGGCCCGTTCGCAAAACGCAGGAGAGGAGCGCCGCGTGCGCCTTGCTTCCGACGCCAATCTCGTGACGGTCGAGACCATTCATTCGAGCAAGGGCCTGCAGTATCCGATCGTCTACCTGCCGCGCGCCGAAGCGACGGCGGTTCTGAGGGGCGAATCCCGGTCCGTCTACAGAAAGAGCGAGACGACGGGCATGACGCTCCTGATGGGGCACGGCAAGTTCACGGAGCCCGAGGAGCTCAAGAACAAGCGCTGCGAGGAAGTCGTGCGTCTCGCCTACGTCGCCATGACCCGGGCGGCGAGCCGTCTCGTGCTCGTGCTCCCGCAGGTGAAGACGGGCGGCAAGTCAAAGAAGAATCCCAAGAGCGGCTGGGACTGGCACTATTCGCGAAACGCCTACTTCATGACGCTCACGGGCTCGCTTGAGCCCGAGCGCGGGGACGTGCTTCGCGCGCTCGCCGAACTCGACGGACTGCCCGGCGTGCGCCGCATCGAAATCGAGTCGCTCCTCTCGCTGCCCGCCGAGCGGATCTCGACAGTGTCGCCGACGCTTGACGCCGGGCTTGGCTTCGATCCCGCTTCGCCCGTCCTGCCGAAATGGCGCGTGAGCTCCTTTTCGAGCATCAACCGCACTGTGTCGGACGACGACGTCGCTTGGTTCGGGCCCAAGCCCTCGGACGGGCCCCTCGAAGGCATTCTGGCCTTCCCCCGCGGCACGAAGGCGGGCGATGCGATGCACGGCATGCTCGAGGTTGCGGACTTTCCGGCGGTCGCGCCCGATACGCCCGAGGCCGATGCGCTGCGCCGGCGCATCGCACGCGAGAAGATCGAAACCTTTCTGGCCTTTCCCGACGAGGCGTCGCTTGAAAAGGCCGTGGGCGAGGCCGCCCGCATGATCTACGACGTCGTCAACGCCGAAATCCTTCCCGGAATCCGGCTTCGCGACGTGCGGATGACGGAGCGCGCCTCCGAAATGCCGTTTCTGCTTCGCATGCGCGAAGGGCTCAACGTCGCCGACCTGAGGGCGCTCCTCGCGTCGTTCGGCGAGCCCTACGACATTCCGGGGCTCACCGACGACGATCTCTCGGGCTTTTTGACGGGCTTCATCGACCTGGCGTTCGGCGCCGGGGACAAGTTCTGGATTCTCGACTGGAAGAGCAACGCGATCACGCGCGCCGTGCGCACGCAGGCCGACTTCACCGAGCCCGTCATGGCGGAGGAGATGCGTGTGCACCGCTATCGCCTGCAGTACCTCATCTATCTTGTGGCGCTGAGGCGCTTTCTCAAGGCGAGACTCGGGCCCGACTACGATGATTCGCTCCTCGGCGGCGCCTGCTACGTGTTTCTGCGCGGCGTTTCGGCCGATGCGGTGCGCGGCGCAAACGGCATTCAGGGCGTCGTCCACGATCCGGTGGGCATTGACAAAATCGCCCGCCTCGACGAGCTCTTCATGCCGGATCGGACCATTGACTAATGAAGGCTTTTGACGAATGACGAACATCACCACCACGAACGATCCCGGACGCGCCCTTGCGCCCAAGCTCTCCGAGCTCGGCGAAGCGCTTCTTCGCATTGCGGACCGCGCCCGAGAAGCGGCGGGCGAGGCGCCCTTCGGGGACGACATGCACGCCTTCATGCGCGCCGTCACCACGGCCTTTGCGGGCGCCGACGACCGAGGGAGCGTCTGCGTGCGCCTTCTTGACGTCGCGCGCCGCATGGGGCTCGACGCCGACGGGGACCCCAGCGCCCATGACGCGGAGATCCGCGCACATCTCGCGGAGCTCGCCCGCTGGGGGCTGGCGGACGCGGGCGCACCCGAAGCCGAATCCGCATCCGGTCCCGACCTCGGGCCTCGACCGGCCGCGCCCCTCAAATTGGACGAAGGCGAGGGCGGGCTCGCCTCACGCCTTTACTTCGCGAGGTTCTTTGCCGAAGAGCAGGGGCTTGCCTCCGCGCTCGTTCGCATCGCCTCTAAGCCGCCCCGCACGCTCCCCGAATCCACGGCCGCGCTCGTCGAAAAGCTTACGGGCGCGCTCCACGCGGACGCCCTGCAGGCGCAGGCCGTCAGGCTTGCGCTCGAAAACCGCTTCGCGGTGATTTCGGGCGGGCCGGGCACGGGCAAGACGACCACCGTCGTTCTCATTCTGGAATGCCTTCTGGAGGAAAACGAGAATCTCTCCGTCTACCTCGCGGCGCCGACGGGCAAGGCCACGAGCCGCATGCGCCAGTCGATCGCGGCGATGACCCAGGGCCCCATCGCCGACAACTTCCCCCGCATGAAGGAGGTGGTCGCGCAGGATGAGGCAGTCACGGGCGGCCGGCGCGTCGAGGAGCACACGATTCACAAGTGGCTCAAGAAGACGCCTTCGGGCGAAAAGCCCTCGGCCGACAATCCGCTTGCGGCCGACGTGCTCATCATCGACGAGGCCTCGATGGTTGACATCCACCTTGCGGCCCGGCTCTTTGAGGTGGTGTCCGAAGAGACGCGCGTCATCATTCTCGGCGACAAGCACCAGCTCGCCGCCGTGGGGCCGGGCGCCGTCTTTGCGGACATCTCCGCCTCGGACGGCGCGCTCTCGTCGAACACGGTCGAACTGAAGACGAGCCGCCGCTTTGCCGAAGGCTCCGTCATCGCCAAGCTCGCCGCCGCCATCAATCACGACGGCGGCATCGCGAGTTCGACCGCCCGCACGACGGTGAAGCGCCTTCTCACCGACCAGAGTGCCTCGGCCGACCCCGACTGGCGCATCGCCTGGGACGACGAGCTTCCAAAGGGCGAGGGCGACTACGGTCTCTCGGGCGCAGCCCGTGCGTGGCTCTTCGAGCGCTTCTCGCGTTATGTCGAGGCGCTTCTTGCCGCCATGGCGGTCGCAACCCGGCCGAACCCTGCGCCCGAAGAGCTCAAGGCGGCGGGGCAAGCCCTCTGGGAGGTCTTCCAGACCTTCAGGCCGCTTTGCGCCCAGAGGCGGGGCCCTCAGAGCGTCGAAGGCATCAACGCCTGGGCCGAGCTGCGCGTGCGCGAGGCGCTCCTCAAGGCCGGATACGCCTCCTTTCTCAACGACCGCTGGCACTATCCCGGGCGCGCGGTCATCATCCGCCGCAACGACGACACGTTAGGCGTCTTCAACGGCGACGTTGGCATCGTGCTCCCCGACGAGCACGGCGAGCTTCGAGCGGTCTTCTTCGATGCGGACCGGACGCTCCCGCCCGCGCTCCTGCCCTCGCACGACACGGCCTTCGCCATGACGATCCATCAGTCGCAGGGCTCCGAATTTCCGGAGGTCGCCGTCTTCCTGCCGACCGACCCCGCCTCGGGTCTTGCAACGCGCGAGCTTCTCTATACGGGCGTCACCCGCACGAAGCGTTCCGTCGACATCTTCGGCACCGAAGACGTTCTCAACGCTTCGGTCGAGCACCGCACCGTGCGCGTCTCGGGGCTCGCCGACAGGCTTCGGGAATGCGTTGCGGCCGCGGGCCTCTGAGCGGCGGCCCATGCAGGAATGCGCGGATTGAAAAAATGACCCGCGAGTTCAAAATGAGCGCAAAAGGTGCTACAGTAGCCTCAACAACATGAACCGGGCGGTTCAGAATGATGCCGCCCGCGTGAGGAGACGACATGGCGAAGGGAAGGAAGGCTGCGGCGCTCGTTGCGGCCGCGGCGGTGCTCGCGGGCGCGTGCTGGGGTTTGGTCGAATGGCAAAAGAGCCGGGAGGCGAAGCCGAGCGTGGCGTGGGGAAGCGTGGATGCGCGCGAAGTGTCTCTGGCCTTTGAGGGGAGCGGGCGCATCGCCGAGCTTTTGAAGGAAGAGGGCCAAAGCGTTCAGGCGGGCGACGTAATAGGCCGCCTCGACACGCGCTCGCTTCAGATCGAGCGCCGCCGCGCCGAGGCTCAGCTCGAGGGGCTCGATGCGCAGTGGCGCCTGGCCCAAGAGGGCTTCCGGCAGGAGGAGATCCGCGCCGCGAAGGCCGAGCTCGACGCCGTTGAGAGCAATCTTGCGCTCGCGCGCAAGACCGAGGCTCGCCAGCTCAAGCTCTGGGAGGCCAACGCCACGACGGCTCAGAACGTGGACAACGCGCGCTGGAGCCGCATCGCGCTTGAAAAGCAGGCCGCAAGCGCCCGCGCCGTCCATGAGCTCAAGGCTGCGGGCCTGCGCCCCGACGAAGTCCGTCAGGCCAAGGCCAATCTCGAGGCCGGGCGCGCCGCCCTCGATGCGCTCGTCTACCAGATCGAGACGGCGGCCGTCATCACGTCGCCCGTCAACGGCGTCGTGCGCACCCGCATGGCCGAGCCCGGCGACATGGCTGCGGCTGCAAGAACCGTCTATCAGATCAGCATCATGGATCCGAAGTGGGTTCGCGCCTACGTGTCCGAAACCCAACTCAAGTTCGTGCGCGAAGGCGCCGAGGCGCTCGTCACGACCGATACGACCGAGCCGCTCAAGGCCCGCGTGGGACACATCTCGAGCGAAGCGGAATTCACGCCCAAGACGGTCGCCACGCAGGACTTGCGCACGGTGCTCGTCTACGAGGTGAGGCTCAACGTCGAGGATCCGGAGAACCGCCTTCGCCTCGGCCAGCCCGTGACCGTGGACTTTGCGCCTTGAATCCGGCCGGGGAAGGAAAAGCGACATGACTTCCAGCGTCATTGAGGCGTCGGCGCTCACCAAGATCTTTTCGTCCGACGCGGGGCTCGCGCCCGTTCGCT
>CABUOH010000122.1 GCA_902493085.1 uncultured Sutterella sp.
TGCAGACATGGGCGTCTTCGCCGCAGGCCGAGCTGACCGCGCGTTCGACCGCCTGAATCAGTCTTTTCGCCGTGACGGGTTTGGTCAAAAAGGTCACCGCCCCCTCTTCCATCGCGCTCACCGCCGTTTCAATGTCGCCATGGCCCGAGAGAAAGATGAGCGGCAGTGCACACTGCCGGGCCTTCAGGCGCTGCTGCAGCTCCAAACCCGTGATCCCGTTCATCCGCAAGTCGACGATCGCGCATCCCGGATCATTCACGAAGTCCGCGGCGAGAAATTCTTCGGCGCTGTAATAGTGCCTGACCGGCATCTCCTGCATCTCGAAGATCAGGCTGAGCGAGTCATGGATGGCGGGGTCGTCGTCGATGATGCGGATGACGTGGTCCATTTTCAGTCCTTGGATTTGGTTGCGGGAGGCAAAGTCACGATGACCTGAAGTCCCGGATAGTCCGTGCGACGGGAGTGCTCGAAGGCGATGTTTCCCCCGTGCGCCTCAACAATGGTCTTGGCGATGGACAAGCCGAGCCCCAGACCGTTCGGCTTGTCGCTGAAGAGCGGCTGCCCCAATGAAGACAAGCGTTCGTCGGAGATGCGCTCGCCGTTGTCATAGACGGAGATTTCAATGCGTTCGGTGGCCGAGTCTGCCTTGCAGCACTCGATGGCGATGGCGGGATTGTCCGACGCTTCTCGAGCGTTCTTGAGAAGGTTGACGAAAACCAGCGTCAGCTCCAGCGCATTCCCCTTCACCATCAGCGGCGACCCGTGAACGACCTTCCTGACGGCAACCTTGTGGGTCTGGCCGCTTTGAAAGAGCTCAATCGCGTCGTTGATCAACTGTTCCACATCCTGAATGGCGCGTTGCTGATCCCGATTCTTTGCGTAGGACCTCACCGTGGTGAGAATCTCACTGGCTCTGTTGGCTTCGCGGCTGATCCCGGTTGAGAACTTCCGAAGCTTTTCATTGTCGAGCCGTCCCTTCTCGAGCATCATGTCTATGCCGTCGGCATAAAACGTCAGGGCGGCCAAGGGCTGGCGCAGTTCATGGGCCACCATGCTGGAAATCAGGTTCACCGTGTTTGACCGCTGCAAAAAGGCCAGCCTTCGCGACTGCTCGGCCTCCTGTTCAAACATCCTGCCCAAGAGCGCCTCCTTTTGTCGCAGCAGCCGATCCGTACGGCGGCTGTGCCAGAAAAGGCCGGCAACGCCGCATGCGAGCAGCATCAGCCACGGCCAGGCGACCGTCAGAAAACGCTTCAGACTCCATTGACGCAAGTATTCGTACGGGCCGATTCTCAACGTTTTCAACAGCTCGTCGACGTGCTGAAAATCGCTGGCGATGGACCAGGAGTGCCCCGTCGGCGTCGGCTTCATCTCAAGAAGATGCATCGTCATGTCGCGTGCGATTTTTGAGTCGACGCGCGGTGTAACCGAAAGCGTTTGGGCGGGATAGAGTTCGGTCGAGGTTCGACAGGCAGCCGCCTTTTGAGGGCGTTCATTGATGACGCGCAGTGCATCCTTCAGGGAAGGATTCTTCTGCTCCATCGTTTCGAGAGCGCAAAGACGAAGGATGCCGACATCGCTGCGGCCGCCGACGACATTCGCGACGATCTCCTCCATGGCGTTTGAACGGCCGACGAAGAGCTTCTCTCCAAAGAACTTGTCGGGATTGTATCCGTGGCCGGCGATTTCTCCCTGAGCAATCAGCCACCCGGAAAAGCCCCAGGGCAGGTTGGCGCTGACGGATGCGCCCTCCAGATCTTCAAGCTTGCGGTAGGGACTGTCGCGACGCACAACGACGACCGAGCCTTCATTGTGATTGGGATCCTCAAGCCCGGGAGACGTAATCGTAACAAGCGGCCGCACACCGTCAGGGACAACGCGTCTGGCAAGGCCCGAACTGCTCAGAATGATGTCGACCTCTGCATTCTTGACCGCCTCTTCAAGCTCCTGCACCGAGTAATGGCGCGCAATGAGACGAGTGCCGAAAACCGGGCGAAGCGCGTTTTCGGTGGCTTCAACGATTTGCTCGCGATGCTCGGGCAAGGCGAAGCCCGAAATGCCGATTCGAAGCGGCGCATCCGAGTTCGCCTGAACCGAAAACGATGCAAAAACCGCAAGTCCTAACGCAAGAAGCTGAACCTTCACGCCCTCAACCGCGCTCCTCCCCTCTTTAAATTCCAACATTTTCCGAAACGCCCTGCTCCAATTCACTTTGCGCTCAACGGACTCTGCGCGGCAGCAGGCCCGAATCAGTCTCCATGATCTCATGCTTCGCGCGACGTGTCCCGCCTTTCCCATGGGATCGTGAACAAGCAGGCATTGTACGATTTCATCGCCCGCGTCTGCCGCCCATTCGTGCCGCTTGGTCGAGAAAGGCGCGGGCATCCGTTCAACGGCCCTGCTTTCGCGCCTTTCGATAGGTCTTGTAGAACTTCCCGCGCTTCACCACGAGCTTCTTGTTGGAGACCATCACGACGTCCCACGTTTCGTCGAAGGAGTGTGCGCCGCCGTTGCCGATGCTCTTTCCCAAGAGCACGAGCTTGCCGCCGTCAACCTTCCAGCCTTGGTAGATCAGAGTCGCCATATTGACGGACTTGGCCGTGCCGTCGGCAAAAAGCTCGAAACCCTGTTCCTTCTGGAACTGCCCTGGCACGGGTTCGAGCCAAACGCCCGCAAAGGGCGCCATGGCGGCCTTCACCTTCGGATCCTCAAGGCTTGCCTTCTCCTGCGGCGGGATGTAGATCGGTTGAGTCGGACGGGGGCGGCCGGCGTCGGACCCGACCGGCGCATTCGATCTTCCGGCTGCACATCCGGCAAGCGCGGCGGCCATGACGGGGAGCGAGAGCAAAACGGTGCGGCGAAGCATGATGATCTCCTTTGAAAAAGCGGTCGTTCCGAAACCCATCCTACCTTCATCGCCATGACGGCGTGCGCGGTAAACACAGAACGAAAGCTTTCGACAACTTTGTTCATCTTCGGCCGCTCTAGACGTCAAGGAGCCTCCCGAATACATCATCAATCAAGATCCGTTTGCATCAATGCGTTTGCATCATTTGGCGGTGTTTAACATCACTTAACATCATACTTAACATCAATTCTCGTATTTTGATGTTATCCGGTCTCTTTAACATCAAAACTTAACATCATTACATCAATCATCCGCCCGGCCGATCCAAACCCGGACGCAAAACAAAGCGTCCGCGCAGCCCTTTGCCGCACGGACGCCTCGTCTCATGAAATGAATGGAACCGGTTCTCAGATCCGGCGGGCCTTCGGATTGAAGCCCTCGCGAACGCTGATCGCCTCGACGCGTCCGATGAACTCGATTCCCGAGAGGTCGTCAAGATGAATCGGCGAAGCCTTGTCGTAGATGTAGTCGTAGCCTGAATCCGTCTTTTGGATGCGCGCGATCCAAAGTCCCTCATCGGCAGCGGCGGCCTCGCCGAAGGGCTTCGTCACATAGAAGGCGTTGCCTTGGAACCTGCGCGCGCTTTTGTCGACGCCGAGCCAGGCGCCCATCGGGATTTCGGGTGCGAGCAGGTCGTCGGAAGCGCTGATGACGGCCGGGCGTCCCATGCCCTGGTTCTTGAAATGGGTGGCGAGCGCCGTGCGGCAGAGACGATCCTCGATCACCGAGATCTGCTCGCCTTCCATGCCGATGCACGGAATGTGAACGAACTGGCTGCGCCAAGCCTTCTGCTTGGCCTTCTGACGAAGTCGGATGTCATGAATCTTCATGGTTTTCTCCTTGAGAGCGTTGAAAAAGCGAAGTACACAGAGCATAACGCGAAACGGAAAAAGACCCGACCCCCTCATTTGTAACCGCCTCAACGCCGATGAAAAATCAGCGGGAAACGCCTCTCGCAAGCGCTATTCCAATTACGGAAAACCGCAGTTCTGTCGAAAATCCACCGCAGATTTGAGCCTTCCTTCGGGGCATTCACGGCTTAAAGAACTAGTGCTTTCGACCTACTCTGTCGGGTGTCCAACCCCCCACACTGACGAGGAGAGACCCCATGACAGTCAGAATTTCACGACGCTCGCTTCTTGAAGGCGTGTCGCTCGCAGCGGCGCTTCCCGCCGCTCCGGTCTTCGCAAAGGCCGCGGCAGAGGATGCCGGCAAAGCCTGGACGGGCTACGCCTGCTGCGACTGCTGCAACCACACGCCGTTTTGCGGCATCAAGTTCGAAGCCCGCGGCAACATGATCGACCGCATCGACAACTGGAACGAGAATCCCAACCACTTCCTCTGCTCGAAGGGCGGGGCCACGCTTCAGCGCCTCTACAACCCGAATCGCCTTCTCTATCCGATGAAGCGCACGAACCCGAAGTCCGCGAAGGATCCGGGCTGGGTTCGCATCACCTGGGACGAGGCCTACCGCACGATCGCCTCGAAGATGATCGAGACGAAGAAGAAGCACGGCCCGCACAGCGTGATGTTCTACGCAGGCGACCCGAAGGAGCCGCGTCCGCCCATCCAGCGTCTCGCCCGCTACTTCGGCTCCACGACCTGGGCCACGGAATCGTCCGTCGCCTGCCGTTCGGGCTGCGCCTTCGGCGAAGCGCTCAACTTCGGCGTCGACAACATCGGCTCGGCCCCCGGCCCCAAGACCAAGGTCTTCATGGTGCTCGCGACGAACGCCTGGTCCAAGCCCATCGGCTGGTGGAACATGGTGCTCAACGCCAAGGCCCGCGGCGTCAAGATCATCTGCGTCGACCCGCGCCGCACGAAGGTCGCTCAGATCGCCGACATTCATCTTCCGCTCAAGGTGGGCACCGACGCCGCGCTCGCAGCCGGCATCACGCGCGTGCTCATCAAGGAAAACCTCTACAACAAGGCCTTCGTTGAAAAGTGGACGCACGGCTTTGCCGAATATGCCGCCTACTGCGAAA
>CABUOH010000123.1 GCA_902493085.1 uncultured Sutterella sp.
TCCATTACAGGTTCGATCGGCGTCTTCGCGATGAGCGTTCATGCCGAGAGCCTTCGAGAAGAGCTGCAGGTGGGGCGCGGCGGTTACCGCACAACACCGCTATCCGACTTTGGCAATCCCGTAGCGGCTCCCAGTGAGGCGGAGCGCAGGCTCGTTGAGGGCGGAGTGAACCGCACATATGCGGATTTCAAAAAACTGGTATCCGAATCGCGCTCGATGTCTGTTGAGGAAGTAGAGCGCGTTGCTCAGGGGCGCGTTTGGACGGGGGCGCAGGCAGTGAAGTTTGGCTTGGCGGATGCACTGGGCGGTTTGGATGAAGCCGTGAGGCTGGCATGCCGCGAGGCGAAGCTTCCTGCGGGAACGGAGAAGGTGCTTTGGGAACCTGTCGATGCGTCTTGGCGAGGCGCTCTGCGGGTTCTTCTGCAGAGCAAGGCGGGGACATCCGTAGGCAAGGTTTGGGAAGTGAGGCAGACGCTTGAGGCGTTGTCCGTTCAATCTAACAGACCGTTGGCCTGGGCTCCGTTCGAGCCGGCGCTGTAAACTTACGTTTTTCCGATATTCCCTACAGCACAAGACAGAACATCATGACGGACTCCGTCGAGGTAACGCTTCACCGAAGGCGCGCGAAGGGCGAGCGCCGCAAGGAGGTCCTGCAGCATTTGGCAGGCATGCTCAACGAAACAAAACTTGAAAAAATCACCACGGCGCGCATTGCTGAGGCGATGAATATCAGCGAAGGTCTTCTTTATCGCTACATCAAGAGCAAGGCGGACATGTTCGATGCGCTGATCGATTTCGCCGAAGATAGTCTGATGGGCCTGATGGGGCGAATCCGCTCGTCGGAAGGCCTGTCCGGACTCGAGCAGGTGAGGACCAGTGTAAGAGTGATGTTGCAGTTTGCGGATGCCAATCCCGGCATTACGCGCGTCATTACGGGACAAGTGATCGTCTATGAGGATCCCCGGCTTGTCGAGCGTGTCGCACGTTTGCATCTTGCTCTCGAAACAAGTCTGAAGCAGAGTTTTCGCACAGCCGTGGCTGAGGGCGAGTTGCCGGCCGACTTTGATGCGTCGGGTCGGGCATCGCTTCTGATGGCATCCGTTCTCGGCCAGTGGCAGCGCTTTGCGCTGACGAATTTCAAGGCTCGTCCGGGGCTCAAGCGCGGCGCTGATACGGAACTCTTTCTGAAGCCTTGAACCAGAACGCTTGAGTCAGAATTAAGCGTTGCATGAACAACGGGTCGCGGATTTATCCGCGACCCGTTGTTCATGAAATAGGGATGTTAGTCTTCAGACGGGTGGGGCTTGGCGGTCTTGGCGCGATCGTCTTTAAGTTTGGCCGCAGCCTCCTCGGCCTTGAGCTTTTTAACCACATCGCGGGGCTTGCCGCGATATTTGGATTCAAGAACAGGCTTCTTTTTGAGGTGGTTGACAGCCTGTTGAAGCTGCCAGTCCTTGTCGTCGCCGAACATGTACTGATAGTCGGGAATATCCCCTTCATCATCGTCATAAGGCAGATCCTTGAGCAGCTCCTCCTCGTCCTTCGTGTCGTCCTGATTGAGAAGGTGATGGGTAAGATCGGCTTCGCGGATCTGGAAGGAGGGGTAGTTGCCCTTTGGGGTGTCGTCCACATAAATGTCGGGGATGATGCCCTTGGCTTGAATGGAGCGGCCGGAAGGCGTGTAGTAGCGTGCGGTTGTGAGTTTGACGGCGACGGTTTTGTCACCGAACTTCATCGGCATGATGGTCTGCACGGACCCCTTGCCGAAGGAGCGATCGCCCATGATAGTCGCTCGCTTGTGATCCTGAAGTGCACCCGCCACGATTTCAGAGGCGGAGGCCGAGGACGAGTTGATCAGCACGATCATGGGCACGTTCTTGGCGGCCGGCGTCAGAGTGGAGAGAGCTTTTACGGCATTTCCCGCCCTATAGTCGGCCTCGACTGCCTTGAATGTGTAGTCGGAATGTGCTTGGCGACCCTTCGTTGATACGACGTCTGAACCTTTCGGCAAAAAAGCGGCGGAGACGCCGATGGCAGCTTGGAGCAGGCCGCCCGGGTCGTTGCGAAGGTCTAGCACGAGGCCGTCGAGATGACCGTCTTCAGCCAGTTCGTCAAGGTACTTCGAAAGATCCTCGGCTGTGCGCTCCTGGAACTGGGAAATTCGGATGTAGCCTACATTGCCGTCAAGCTTCTTCATCTTGACGGATTGAGTCTTGATGAGGGCTCGCGTGAGCGAGAAGGTGAGAGGCTTGTTGGCGCCTTTGCGTGCCACGACGAGGTCGATCTTGGTGTTGGGTTCGCCTCGCATAAGTTTGACAGCGGCGTTGAGCGACATGTCGCTCACGGACTTGCCGTCGATGCGCGTGATGATGTCGCCGGCGCGCATGCCGGCACGGGCTGCCGGGGTGTCGTCGATCGGAGAAATGACGCGAACGCCCGCCGGGTCCTTCGTCACTTCCAGACCTAGACCGCCGAAGGAGCCTTGAGTGCTTTCGGTCATGTCTTTATAGCCCTCGACGTCAAGGAAGCTTGAATGAGGATCCAGACCGCTTACCATGCCTTCAACGGCGGACTGAAGCAGTTTGGCGTCGGTGACATCGTCGACGTAGAAATCCTTGATCGCATTGAAGGCGCTCGTGAACTGGCGGATCTCGGTGAGAGGCAGGGGCGCCGCCGACTGTTTTTCGGCGTATGCGGAAAGGCCGACGGTAGAAAGAACACCGGCGCAGATGCCTGCGCACAGCAGGGTGACGGATCGAAGCTTATGCATGATTTCTTATGTGTCCGATGGGAGGAGGGTCTGCTCAATGGACGGAGCGTTACGGTTTCAGCCAAGGTTGCGGATTGATGGGCTTGCCCTTGTAGCGGAGCTCAAAGTATAAGCCCGGCTCGCCGAGCCCTCCTGAGATGCCCACGGAGCTAATTGTTTCGCCTTGTTTGACGGTATCTCCCACGTTTTTGAAGATCGCTTCGTTGTTGCCATAAATCGACATATACGTGTTGCCGTGATCGATGATGATGAGGTTCCCGAAGCCGCGTAACCAGTCAGAAAACACAACCTTGCCCGCTGCGCAGGCGGAAACATCGGCCCCTTCGGGAGCGCGGAACTGCATGCCCTGCCAGGTAGTGCCGGCTTGATCCTGGCGTTCTGTTCCGAAGCGACCCACTACGGTTCCTTTGACCGGGCGGGTGAGCCGGCCTTTGAGCTTGCCAAAGTTGCCGACCTGCGGTGCGTAGGAGGCATTCTGCTTTTTGGATGGGCGTCGTATGGCTTGTTTTTTGGCGGCTTCTTCTGCGAGACGGCGTTCCTTGTCAAGACGGGCGTCGATTGCGGCTACAAGAGAACTCAGCCGAGCCTGATCCTTTTTGAGCTTGTCGATGCGGGCTTGGCGGGACTTGATCTCGGACTGCAGCTTTCCGTAAGCTTGTTGACGCTCCTGCTTTTCTCTGAGAAGGGACTTTCGCTCCTTTTCTTCCTCCTGCTGGATGCGGGCGAGTTCTCGGTGCTGCTTGAGGTGTTTTTCGGAGAGGCTTTGGATGTTGCTCTGGCGTTCCTCAAGATCGGCAATGGCCGCCTGTTGGGTGCGTGCGAGGTATTCGAGCTTGCCCTTGTCACTTGCGAGGGTGCTTGGATTGAGTCCGCCGATCAGATTTTGCCAATGGCTGCGCCGGCTGTTGAGATATTGAGCTTTGGCGATTTGGGCGACTGTATTTTCAGCGTCCTTGAGGTTGTCGGCAACGTTGCTTCCGCTCTTGCGGAGTTTGGTGAGCTCGTTCTCGATCCCTCGCTTTTCTTCGCGAAGATCTCTAAGCTTGCGGTTGGCTTGCGAGATGGCTTGGTCGGCCGTCTTGAGCGCCTGACTGGCTTCCTCGCTGCGTGCTTCTCGTGCGTTGAGTTCGGCCTGCAGGCTCTGAAGCTTCTGTTCGATGTTGGCGCGTTGGCCTTCTACGCGCTTCTTTTCCTGAGCTGCCTTCTGCTGAGCGGATGCGGCAAGCGCATTCGAGCCGCCGTGCATAGGGGCGAGCCACAATGCGCCGACAAGGCAGGCGGTGCAGAATAAATTCAGGCGGGAAGGCTTCACAATGCGAAGTATGGTGTGGATCGGGCGGGCAAAACAAAAGGAAGGTTCGTGCTTTCCATGACATTCATCATAGCGGCAAAATAGCCCGATGAGTGTGCTTCTCGTCTACAATCAAGAAATTCACCTCTTCCCTTGTGGCGCTCGCCGGAGCGCGGGGCCGCGAGGCTTACGATTCATATTCGAACCCCATACACATGTCGCAATTTCTTATTGAAAATAGCCTGTTGATCGTTGTGATCGCGATTTCCGTTCTCGGTCTTCTCATCCCGGTCATCAATACCCGGCGTTATGCTCCCGAAGTGTCGCCTGCTCAGGCGACCGAACTCATTAATCGCCAGGGGGCTCAGATTGTCGATGTGCGCAAGGCTGCCGACTTTGCCAAGGGGCACATCGCCAACAGCCGCAACATCCCCGCCGACCAGATCCAGAACGAATTTGGAAAGCTCAAGCGCGAGCGTCCGGTGATTCTGGTTGATCAGACCGGTGCAGGCTCTCGTCCGGTTGCGCGCCTCCTTCGCGGCGTAGGCTTTCAGCAGGTGAGCATTCTTGAACGAGGCATCGTCGGTTGGCTTCAGGCCAAGATGCCGCTTGAATAGAGCGTTCGCGGTTGAACTGAGCAGTTGACTAATTCAAAATCGTCCCCATATTCAAGGAAGGTGCCTGCAGAAATTACTTGCCGGGCATCGTCGTCAGTTGTTTAATCCCGGTTGCCTGAGAGGTCGCCGGGCAAGGAATCCAAAATGGCAGAAAACGAAAACGCCCAGTCCCAGGAAAATCAGCAGCCCCAGCAG
>CABUOH010000124.1 GCA_902493085.1 uncultured Sutterella sp.
ACGAACGTCGTGGAACGCATTGAGGCGCTGATGCCCAAGGCCTTCAAGGGGCAGCACCGCGAGGTGGCGGCTGAGGAGGACGGCATGACGCTGCGCGGCCTTGCCGGCATTCCGGCCATTGCCCGGAGTCGAGCCGACGGGCAGTATTTTTTCGTCAACGGACGCTACGTTCGCGACAAGACGCTCATGCATGCCGTCAAGGCGGCCTATCAGGACGTGCTCCACGGCAAGAGCCAGCCCGTCTTCTGTCTTTATTTGACGCTTGATCCGACCGCAGTCGACGTGAATGTGCATCCCGCCAAGCTTGAGGTTCGCTTCAGGGAGTCGAACCGCGTGCATCAGTTTGTCATGCATGCCGTCAAGGCGGCACTTGCGCCGCCTGCGGCTTCGCTGATGCCGAGAAGCGATGTCGGCACTCAGTTTCCATCAGCCAAGCCTGAGCCTGCGGCCGACAAACCGTTCATGCCGTCCGTTTTTTCGTCGGATTCTTTCCGGGGAGCCTCATCGTTCACGCCGCCTTCCCGGCCAGACTTCAAGCCGGAATCCCGGCCCGACGTCAGTGCGGCCATGCGCCTCTTCGGCGCGGACGTCGATACGGCACGGGCGGCGGCGTCGGGCGTGGCGCCCGTACGCCCAACCGCAGAGCTTGAGGCGCACAAGGACGAAACTTGGCTCAAGGGTGAGGATCTGCCTCAGACGGAACCCGAACCCGGGCGTCTTGATCTGCAGGGTGGCGCTTTCTTCAAGGAGACTCCGCCTCTTGAACGCGATGACGTGCCTCCGCTTGAGACGATGGACGGCATCTCCGTCGAAGAGATTGCGGAGCCCGCCGCGCCTGCTGACGGAGCTGAAATGAAAACGGAGGCCGACGGCCCGCAAGCGCAGGGTGTTCCAACGGAGCCAACCGCTCCGGCATCGCCCGCATCCGCAGCGACGCTGCCTCCGGGCACGTTAGGGCGCGCCATCGCCCAGATCGGCGGCATATACATTCTCGCGGAAAATGAGCGCGGGCTTGTGGTGGTTGACATGCATGCGGCCGCAGAGCGCATCACATACGAGCGTCTCAAGCGTGAAATGGATGCGCGCGGCATTGCCGTGCAGCAGGCTTTGATTCCGCAGGTCTTCCGCGTGAGCCCGCTCCTTTTCAGCGTTTTTGAAGAGAACCGGGAGCTGCTCTCAACGCTCGGCCTCGAACTCACGGGAGCGGGAGACTGTGCCGTTGCCGTGCGTGCGCTGCCGATGCTCTGCAAGGACATGCCGGCTCAGACGGTGGAGACCATGGTGAAGTGCTTGTTGGAAGACCTTCACAATTTCGGCGCCTCGTCCGTCATCGAGGAGATCCGAAACCGCCTTCTCGCCACCGTTGCCTGTCACGGCTCCGTTCGCGCGCACCGCCGGCTGACCGTGCCCGAGATGGACAGGCTTCTGAGGGACATGGAGGAGACCGAGCGGGCCGACCAGTGCAACCACGGCCGTCCGACATGGCGGCAGATGACGCTTACAGACTTGGACAAGCTCTTCATGAGAGGCAAGTGATGGATGCGGTTGAAGAGTTCCTGCAGCGTGGTGCAAAAGCACAGGCCCTGATGATTCTCGGGCCTACGGCGGGTGGAAAGTCCGCGCTTTCTCTGGAAATTGCCAGGCGTCATGAGGTGGAGATCATTTCCATGGACTCCGCCCTAGTCTATCGCGGCATGGACATCGGCACGGCCAAGCCGACGCTCGAAGAGCGCTCGGTGTGCCCTCATCACCTGATTGACATCAGGGACATTGGAGAATCCTACAGCGCGGCCGATTTCCTTCAGGATGCCGTGAGGTTGGTGAAGGAGATTCGCTCCAGAGGGCGTCTGCCGCTCATTGTGGGCGGCACCATGCTCTACGCAAAGGCCTTGCGCGAGGGCATCAACGACATGCCCTCGACCGCGCCGGAGGTGCGCGAGAGGGTTGCCCGGCAAGCGGCCGAATGCGGTTGGCCCGCCATGCATGCGGCGCTGGAGAAGGTTGATCCGGTGACTGCGGCACGGCTTGCGCCCAACGACAGCCAGCGCATCGGACGGGCGCTCGAAGTCTGGCACATGACCGGCAGACCGATTTCGGCCTTCCACGCCGAGAGTGTACGCAGGCCGGCGGTCGAAACCCTGACGGTGGGACTGCTGCCAACGGATAGAAAGTGGCTGCACGCACGCATTGAGGCGAGATTCGATCAGATGTTGGCCGACGGCTTTCTGGATGAGGTGAGGCGCTTGATGAAGCGCTCCGACTATGATCCTGAGAGCCCCGCCATGCGGGCCGTCGGCTATCGTCAGGCAATCGACTTCATTGAGGGGCGCACCGACATGGCGGCCTTTCACTTGGCCGGCGTGGCGGCGACTCGTCAATTGGCGAAGAGGCAGATGACTTGGATGCGAGGTATGCCAGATTTGGTATTGATAGACCCGGTTTTGAAAAAAGCTACGGAATGAATGGGTAAACGATTTTTTTGAAGAGACCTCTTCAAAAGCATCCTTTCAAGAATGGTCCCTTGGTTAACGATGACCAATTCGTTCTAGTATTTGTTATTTTCAGTAGTCTATTTAATGGGTTTATTTCATGGTGGATGCTATGGATATTGCCTTTTTTGCCAAATCGTTAAGTTTTGATTGTGGAGTCCATTCTTTTGGTTTTAGAATGGTGGCATCGTAATGCTGAATTATGATGGCGCATTTATCTTTTTGATAAATGTCGCAGTAATTATTTGTCTGAGTGTTTTTTATGCATAATATTGCAGATAGAGACTGAGCGCCAATTATATTTTTGACTTGGATTGTCTTGTTGATGATGAGATTAATGTTACGTACGTAATCAAAGTTGTCATTGCTGCCTATGTACAGGAAGCAAATATTTTTATTTTTTGCGTTTGATAGAAAGCGAGATTGGCGACGGCGGTATTTTTCTGTAACAGCGTTGAATTCGTCTGTGCTGTTATTTCTAAAGTCGTGAATGAAAAGGGCGTTGTTCCGTAAGTTTTTCACGAATATTGTTCCTTCGGGCGTTGTTTTATTTTGATACTCCAAATCATTTTTGTCTAGCATTCCTGCGAAATTGTTGTTGATTAGAGTTAGTTTTTCTAGGTAGGGTAGCCCTGCAATCCAATCAAAAGGACCACTATGCTGTCTAAGCCCGGTTTCCTTGAGAATGCTAGCGGCGAGACAGCTGTCGCCAAGTGAGTAGTAGCCAGAAAGGTCATCCATTTTTATATCGTAGATTTTTATGTCAAGAAATGGACGGATTATTTTTGGGATGTACTTTCTAATTTTTGGGTATACCGATAGAGGAAACGAATTGGAGTGGAATTTTCGTTCTTTTAAAATTTCATCTGCGTTCATTTTTTAGGGCGTTTAGATAGCTTTTCGGTATAAGTAAAGTGGTTACTAAAAAAGCAGCATGTAAAACATGCTGCTTTAAAAAAAGGGATCCTAGTTCAGACTAGCGAACAACGCAGGGAGCTTCGCCTTCAGGAAGCTTGTCGATCGTGCCGATCGTGAAGACCGTTTCACCCTGGGCTTCAAAGGCGGCGCGAGCCTTTTCGGCGTCTTCGGCGGCAACGATCACAACGAGGCCGATGCCGTTGTTGAAGACGCGGTGCATTTCATGGCTGTCGATGTTGCCCTTTTCCTGCAGCCAGTCAAAGATGGCCGGACGGGTCCAGGACTTGCCGTCGATGACGGCCTGAACGCCTTCGGGAAGAACGCGGGGCACGTTTTCGACAAGACCGCCGCCCGTGATGTGGGCCATGCCCTTGATCTTCACGGACTTCATGACTTCGAGAACCTGCTTGACGTAGATGCGGGTGGGTTCCATGGCGCGGTCGGCGAGCGTGGCGCCGTCAAACGGCATGTCCCAGTCGGCACCGGCGACTTCAACCACCTTGCGGATGAGGGAGAAGCCGTTGGAGTGCGGGCCGCTCGAGGCAAGGCCGAGAATCACGTCGCCGGGCTGAATCGTGCGGCCGTCGATGATCTGGTCCTTTTCGACAACGCCGACGGCGAAGCCGGCGAGGTCGTATTCGCCTTCCGGATACATGCCCGGCATTTCGGCGGTTTCGCCGCCGATCAGAGCGCAGCCTGCGAGTTCGCAGCCCTTGGCGACACCCGCGACAACGCGGCCGGCGACGTCAACGTCGAGCTTGCCGCAGGCATAGTAGTCGAGGAAGAAGAGGCTGCGGGCACCCTGCACGAGGATGTCGTTGACGCTCATGGCAACGAGGTCCTGGCCGACCGTGTCGTGACGGCCGAGCTTGAAGGCGAGCATGAGCTTGGTGCCCACGCCGTCGGTGCCGGTGACGAGAACCGGATTCTTGTATTCCTTGCTGACCTCGAAGAGCGCGCCGAAACCGCCGATGGAGCCGAGAACGCCCGGGATCATCGTGCGCTTGGCAAAGGGCTTGATGCGTTCAACGAGTTCGTCGCCGGCATCGATGGAAACGCCGGCAGCCGCGTAGGAAAGTTGGCTCATGGAAAGTATCTCGAGTAAAGAGAGTCCGCGGGCGCAGGGGATGCAAGGCACGTCGTGCCGAAGAGTGCGACCGGGGACGGGTTGCCTAATAAAAGAGTTTGCGAAAGTATAAGCCAAAGCGCCGGGTCATGAGGCTTGGAAACGGTTTTTTGAACACGGTGGCCGCAGGCGGATCAAGGGTTTCGCGAGTGGCGACGCCGGCGAAATGAACGGACGGGAAAGATGTTTTCGAGGTAAACTCTTAGATTCTGAACGTGTGCGCATCATGCGCTCAGATTTCCACAGCCCGAGATTATGTACGAACCCGAACCCGATCAGTATCTGCTCGACCTGCAGGAGCG
>CABUOH010000125.1 GCA_902493085.1 uncultured Sutterella sp.
GATGTCGCCGTGGCCCGACAGGAAGAGGATCGGGAGGTCGATCCCGCGGCGCGCCATCTCCTCCTGGAGCTCAAGCCCGCTCATGCCGGGCATGCGCACGTCGAGCACGAGACACCCCGGATGCCGCAGGTCGTCCTTGGCCAAAAACGCCTCGGCGCTCTCGTAGACGACGGCGTCGATGCCGCCCATGCGCAGCATGAAGGCTTCGGAATTGCGGACCGTCTCCTCATCGTCGACGATGCGCGCGATCGGCGCATAAAGGTCGGGATTAGGGATGCTGTGAAACATCAGAGAGCCTCCTGTCGAGTTTGTTCAGGCTTGGCCTGCGGGAGCGAGAGCGAGACGACGAGGCCGTTCGGCCGGGCGCGGCGAAAGGCAAGGCGTCCCCTGTGGCGTTCGGCGATGACGCGGCAGATCGAGAGCCCGAGTCCGAGACCCTCGAGCTTCTCGCTCGTGACGGGGTGGGAGAGTTCCGCAAAGGTCTTGTCGTCGAGCATCGGCCCGTTGTCCTCGACTTCTAGCACCCAGCGGGGATTGTCCGCTGACGAAAGGTCGGCCTTGAGGCGAAGCTTGATTTCGCCGTGCTCGACGCGTGCCTTGTTCAAGGCATGAAGCGCGTTCTTGAGCGTGTTGACGACGAGAAGCTCGAGTTCGAGCGGATCGCCCTCGATGGGCGCCGCCTCGACGAGGTCCGCCGAAACGCGAACGGAGGAGCTCGCCGACCCGGAGCGGAAGGTCGAATAGGCGGACTTGACGACCTCGCAGAAGTCGATCTCGCGCTGCAGGCCTTCCTTTTGGCGGGCGTAGCGGCGCACGCGCTCGACGATGCTCGAGACGCGCTCGGCCTGCCGCCCGATTTCCCGGGTTGCCTCGTCGATCACCGGATCATGGCCCTTGCCGCCCAGATAGAGCGAAAGGCCGTCGGCATAGTTGATGAGCGAGGCGACGGGCTGGCGGAGTTCATGTGCGATCATGCTTGAGAGTTCGGACACGATCCCCGCGCGCTCGAGCTGCGAGAGGCGCTCGCGATCGCGCCTCGCATGATCCTCGAGAGCGTCCTTTTCATCGATCACTTTGACGAGCGCCTTCGTGCGGCGCGCGACGATCTTGCTCACCGACACGCTGTAGAGCATCGAGGCGGCGAGAATGAGAAAGCCGATGACGAGCGCATACTTGTAGCGCTCCTCAACCGCCGAAAACTTCGCATCGGACGAGCGGCTCGTGGGCGCATAGGCAAACTTTTCGGCCACCCGCCTCACGGCGCGGTAGTCGTTGGCAAGCGTCCAGCGATGGCCCGAAGCCGCGGCGGGCATCGAGTAGACGACGCCTGCGATGCGGTGCCTGATGCTTTCGGGCACGTAGGTCTGGGCCGCGAGCGCAAGCCCCGGATAGAGCGCGGTCGAGCGGCGGCACGCGAAGCCGCTCGAGGTCTTCTCGCCCACGACGCGCAGGCTCCCGGGTTCAAGAAGGCCCGCCGCCGTGAGCATCTCGAGCTCGCAGGCGCGCATGATCCCTGCATCGACATCCTTCTTGAGCACGGCCTCTGCGACGGGAAGGCCCGTGGAGCCCAGAAAAACCGTCTTCCCGAAGAAGTTCTTCGGATAGCGGGAGACGTTGGCGACCTCGTCGAGCGCCGCAATCCAGCCGTCGAAGGAGGCTTGTCCCGCGGCGGCCACGATGGCGGTGCGAAGATCCGAAACCTGGTTGAAGCGCCCGTCGTCGGCACGCGCGACGAAGACCGCGGCGCTTGCCTTCTCGGGATCGGCGGCAAAGGGCGGCTTCAGGGTGGATATCCATTCGACGCCCGCGCCCATGTCGGAGAGGTAGATGTAGTAGCCGCTTGTGACGAGAAAAAGGTCGACCTCGTGGCTGACGACGGCGGTCTGCAGGTCGAATTCGGAATACCTTTGAAGCTCGACCGCGACGTCCGTCCCCTTTTCGCCCGCGCCCTTCAAGGCCTGCGCAAGACGCTCGGCGAGCGGCGCCATGACGGCCTCGCCCCGTTCATGGTCGAGCGGATCGGCGTATCCGATGCGAAGAACGCCGTCAAAGCGCCTCAGGGCCTGAACGGGTGCCTCGGCAGTGAGGAAGGCGTCCTCCTCCACGCCCGATGCGGGCGCCTCGGCGCGGACCGTGCCGGACAAAAGCGCGGCGACGACGACAAGGATGATGAATGCGGGCATAAGCGTGACTTGTGCGAAAAGCTTTTCGGGCGAAGCTGTCGAAAGACAACTTCATTATGCGCCCTGAGGCGAGGTGCCATGAAAAAAGGGCGGACGTCCGTGCGAGGGGCGTCCGCCGAAAGGGAAGGCGGCCGGCAGGAGAGACCGGCCGCCCCGAGAGGAATCGATGTTGCGGATCAATTCAGGATGATGGTCATGAGCACCATGACGATCAGGCCGCCCGTCATCGGAATTGCCGTGCGACGCACGAGGGCGAAGGGACTGATCCCGGAACACCCGGCCACGGCGACCACCACGGCGGTGATCGGGGACATCACGCGGGCAAGACCCGTCGAGAGCTGCATGGGCATGAGGAGCAGGATGGTCGAGACGCCGAACTGCTGCGCGAAGTCGGGCACGAGCGGCGCGAAGGCGAAGAACGGCGCATTGCCCGAGCCCATCACGACGCACGAGATCGAGATGAAGGCCACGACGACGATCATGATGGCGTAGGCGGGGAGCCCCAGGTTCTGCGTGCCGGCGATGAGGTAGTCGATCGTGCCCGTGGCGATGAGGCCCTTGGCGAAGAGTTCGCCCGCGACGATGAGCGTGATCACCGTAGCGAACTGGCGGCCCATCATGTTGAAGAATTCAAAGCCCGTGTTGAGCACGTCCTTGACGGCCTTGCGGCAGAGTTCGCAGCAAAGCGCCACCGTAAAGGAGATGAACATGGCCGTCGGCACGTCGAGCTTCACCGTATCGATCACGAAGCGGTTGAAGACGATGAGAAGCACGAGCGGAATCATCGGCAGGAGGCCGTACCAGGCGGGCGCGCCCTTGACGTCGATCTTGTCCTGCTTCGCGGTCGCTTCGTCGACCTCGTTGGCCTTGTCGCCGTCCTTGGCGTCGAAGTAGCGCTGCGTGAAGAAGTGGAGCGCCGCCACGGCGATCGTCACGACGATGCCGACCGGAATCTGGTATTCGACGAAGTAGGTCATCGTGTCCATGCCGGCCACCTGAGCCGCGTAGTTCGCGGCACCCGACGTCGGCCCCATGTCAAGGCAGGAGACCGTGGCGATGACGGCTGCGGCGGAGAGGCGCGAAGCGCCGAGCCGCACGAGCACCGGGTAGATCGTGACCATCAGAAGCATCGCGAGGCCCGAGGCGGACGGGATGAAGAGGTCGGCGACCGCGCCGATGATGTAGGCGAGCGAGAGCACGAAGTAAGGCGAGCGGAAGATGCGAAGCGGTCGGCTGAGATAGTCGGCCATGATGGCGGAGGCGCCGATCATGGACATGTACTTCGAGTAGCCCGCGGCCGACATGATCAGAAGGCCGATCCCCGCCGTGCGGCTCGACATGAGGGAGGTGATGCACTTGAAGAGGTCAAAGCCGATGAAGCCCGTGCTAGCGACCCCCTTGGGAAGAATCTGCGCGCCGTTGGGCAGAAGGCCCATCGCGTCCATGGCGATCGAGCAGACGAGAAGCGTGAGGCCGCCGAAGAAGAGCACGAACTGTGCCTTCATCTTCTTGAGCAGAATGATCACCACGAAGATGGTGACCAGCAGTGAAATGATGACGCCGACCATGGTTGACGTATTCCTTTTGGTGAGTTTGGGTTCTGTTGGGTCCGGTTGGATTCCGCCGCCTCCCGAGCGCAGAACACGGCGAAAGGCGGTTTGAGGAGCGGAATGGAGGGCATTTTGAACGAAGGCCTGGGTCTTGACCATGTACCAAGGTTCAAGGCTGAGCGCTTTGGGGCTCTCCATAATGCTCGTGAATCAGAGAACGGCCGGTCCGCCCATGGGGCGCAGAGCCCTTCTCCGACCACGAACCACAGCGCCTCCCGCAAGGGACTCAGACAGAAAGGAGATTCATTCATGGACAAGAAAGCCGCACTGCTCGAACGCTTCATGCGCTACGCAGCCATCCCCACGCAAAGCAGCATGAAGGCGGGCTGCGTGCCGAGCAATCCGCGCGAATTCGACCTCGCCCGCCTGCTTGCGGACGAGCTGCGCGAAATGGGACTCGCGGACGTTGAGGTCGACGAACACGCCATCGTCTACTCGAAGCTCCCCTCCAACCTGCCCGAAGGCGTCAAGGCCCCGGTGATCGGCTGGGTCGTGCACATGGACACGGTCGACGTCGGGCTCTCGCCCGAAGTGCATCCGCAGGTCGTCCGCAACTACCAGGGCGGCGACATCTGCCTCAACAAGGAAAAGGACATCTGGCTCAAGACGTCCGAGCATCCCGAAATCGAGCGCTACGCGGGCGACGACATCGTCGTCTCCGACGGCACGTCGGTGCTCGGCGCAGACGACAAGTCGGCCATCGCCAACGTCATGACGGCGCTCTCGATCGTCACGGGCGAAAACCGCCCGCACGGCGACATCCACGTCGTCTTCGTGCCCGACGAGGAGCTCGGCGAACAAGGCGCCCGCAAGATGGACTTCTCCAAGTTCCCGGTCGACTTCGCCTACACGATCGACTGCTGCGAGCTCGGCGAAGTCGTCTGGGAAACGTTCAACGCGGGCAACGCCAAGCTCACGGTGAAGGGCGTCACGGCGCACCCGATGTCCTCGAAGGGCGTGC
>CABUOH010000126.1 GCA_902493085.1 uncultured Sutterella sp.
AGGGCTCCATGACGTCGGCGTAGGAAAACCGGATGGAGTCGGGCGCATCGCCCGTCGTATCCACCTCGCAGCCGAAATGCGCGTTGAGGCGCCGCCGATCCTCATCCGAAAGCTTGGACATGCGAAGGTGAACGGCGATGGGACGCACGACGTGCTGGGAGAGCGAATTGGCCTGCCGCAGCACGAAGGCGAGCACGGCAAGGCGGGCGGCGTGCTTGGCTTCGGACCCGTGCAGCGTGCCGATGGCAAGCGTCGTGCCGTGACGGTCATGCGCGAGCGACATTTCCATCGTGCTGGATATGACCTTGCAGTAGCGGGCGATGAGTTCAAGAACCTGCGCGAGCGAATGGCTCGTCACGATGGCAAGCCCAAGGCCGTGAAGCGTCGCCACCTGCATCTCCTGCCCGCACCGCATCCCGACCAGATCATCGTGCGTTGCGCTTACGAGGAGCTCCCAAAAACGCCGCACGTGCATGGCCGGAAAGCGCGCATCGGGCACCGAAAGCATCGCCGCATCGAGTCCCGCCTTCGCGAGGAGCTCCTCCGGATTGAGCCCGTAGCCGCGGGCCGTCTGGCAGATCGAGCGGATCCAGCTCGCCAGGATGCTGTCGCCGAGCGGAAGGCGCGAATCGCCCTCAAGATGATCGTAGAGTTTGTCCAAGGATTTCGTGTCCGGCATAGAGCCTCCCAGCAGGACATCAAGCGTAAACAATTAGCGGCACTTATTGTGCCACAAGCGTTGACAATGCGTCTTTCCTTTTTGCAACTTCAAAAAAGGCCGGATCGACCTCCGTCGAACCGGCCTTTTCGTCCGGAGCCTGCGAGCGCCGGAGCACGGGTCCTCACAACCCGGCGGATCAGGCGTACTGCACGCCCTTTTCCGGGACCACGCGGGTGCCGGCCTTGCCTTCAAGGATAAGGTCGATTTCGTCAAGCGCGCCGATGACGGCGGTCTTGCCGGAACGTTCGACGAAGCGGCAGGCGGCCTCGACCTTCGGGCCCATGGAGCCCTTGGCAAAGCCGAAGGCGCGCATGGATTCCGGATCAGCCTGGGCGATGCGCTTCTGGGTGGGCTTGCCCCAGTCGATGTAGGCGCCGTTGACGTCGGTCGCGATGACGAAGAGGTCGGCATCGATCGACGAGGCGAGGAGCGAGGAAGCAAGGTCCTTGTCGATCACGGCTTCGGCGCCGACGAGGTTGCCTTTCTCGTCGAAGTAGGTCGGCACGCCGCCACCGCCGCAGCAGATGACGACGTGCCCGTTCTTCACAAGGGTCTTGAGCGGATCAAGGCCCCAGATGCGCTTGGGATCAGGACTCGGAACGACGCGGCGATACTTGTCGTTGTCGGGGGCGATGGTCCAGCCCATCTTCTCGGCGAGCTCTTCGGCCTCTTCCTTCGTGTAGACGGGGCCCACGGGCTTCGTCGGGTTCTTGAAGGCCGGATCTTCGGGATCAACCTGAGTCTGGGTGAGCACGGTGGCGACCGTGGCGGACTTCGGGATGAAGTTGACGAGCTCCTGCTGGATCAGGTAGCCGATCATGCCGACGGACTCTGCGCCGAGAACGTCGAGCGGGTACATCGGAACTTCCTTGTACGCATTGTTCTGAAGCGCGATGAGGCCGACCTGCGGGCCGTTGCCGTGCGTGATCACGAGTTCGTTGCCTTCATAGGCCTTGGCGATCTTTTCGCAAGCGATGCGCACGTTGGCCTGCTGGATGTCGCAGCGCATGGGTTCGCCGCGTTTCTGAAGGGCGTTGCCGCCGAGAGCGATGACTAGACGCATTTGAATGTCCTGCTGAAAATTTGAAGTGGTGGCTTTTGTTTGACGGCCCTTTCGTCCGGAAGACCCGATCCGCGCGGGTCGCAGGCCTTCCGGGTTTGGACGAATGGGCCGGACGGGATCAGTTCACGCCGACGACGGCTGAGAGGAGCGCCATGCGAAGGGCAACGGAGAAGCCGATCGCGCGGAAGTAGAGCTGGTGCTCGGTGTTGTCGATGCCGAAGTCGAATTCGCCCGGATTGCGCGGCAGCGAATGGTGAACGCCCACGGTCTTGCCGGTCTTGGCCTTGATGTTCTGGAGCATCTCGAGCGAGACGTAGTAGTTGGCCATCTTCTTTTCGAAGTCGGCGCGGTTCGGGTCGTCCTTCTTCACGGAGCAGCCCGGCAGATAGATGAGGTCGACGTTGCGGTCCATGTAGAGCTCTTCGTTCTGCTTCATCGTGAGGTCGAAGTGCTCTTCGAAGTTCGCGCCCATGGCCTGCAGCTTCTGGCGCACGATTTCGGGCGTGCGCAGTTCGCTCGTGCCCGTGTAGACGATCTTGGCGCCCATGGCGGCAAGCGCGAGCGCGAAGGACTGGCCGGAGCGGGCGCGGGAGAGGTCGGGCGTGGCGATCGCGACCGTCACGTTGGAGAGGTCGCCGAAGGCGCGCCAGCAGGTGTAGGAGTCAAGGAGACCCTGGGTCGGGTGCGTCACGTGGCCGTAGCCGCCCGAGATCACCGGAGAGCAGTGGCCTTCGATTTCCTTCAGGGCGCCGAGCGCTTCCTGGTCGTTCGGATGGCGCATCACGATCACGTCGGCGTATTCGGACGTCACGCGAAGGCTGTCGGCGAGCGATTCGTTCTTGGCGACGGACGAGTTGTGCGTCGGGTCGGCTTCCGTGATCACGCTGCCGCCCAGGCGGTGCATGGCGTTTTCATGCGAGCAGCGGGTGCGGGTGGACGGTTGGAAGAAGAGCGTGTAGAGAACCTTGCCCTTGAGCAGGTCGGTGCCCGTGCGCATGAAGGGCTCGAGCATTTCCGCGGCGCGGTAGAGGTTCAGGATTTCGTCGCGGGAGAAGTCGTCGAGGAACGTGATGTTGCGGCCGCGCATGTGCGTGGCGTCGAGGACTTCGCGGATGTCGCGGGCTTTGAAGGCGGCGTCAAGAGCCATGATGGATTCTCCTGCGTAAAGAAAGAAAAGCGGATTGACCGGCGCCTCCCGAACGGATCCCGAAGGCGCCTTGTTCTGAAGGGACTATAGAAAACGACGCTTCGCCTTTCGAGAGCCGCCGACGTCAACTTCTTGTCATTTCACGCCACACGCAAAAAGCACCAAAACACCTGCAGGACAGAAAAAATAAAAAAAATAGCGGACCGCCGAAAGACGGACCGCCAACAGGAACGCCTCCTCCCGAGAGGCGCCCTGAACAGCTTTGGAGAGCTTGGAGACTATTATGGATTCGATACGGTTAAGGCATCACCCTTGCATGCAGGGAGGCGTCCTCAGGCGGGCAGACCCACCGTGAAGAGGAGCACGGGTTCGAGGCCCTCGCCGAGGTTCATGCCCCGGGCGAGCTTCTCATGATCGAACGAGGCGCGGATGCACCCGGGCAGCCCGAGCGAGGTTGCGGCGAGAAAGACCGCCTGCCCCATGGTGCCCGCGTCGACGTAGACGGCCGTGGGCCTCGCGGCCTTGGCGCGCTCATGGTCCGCCACGAAGACGATGGTGACGGGCGCCTTCTTGACGTACTCAAACTGGTAGGAGGTCGTCAGTTCGCGGCAGTCGGCTTCGCTTGTGCGCTCAAGCGTATTCTTCTGCGCGTCATAGCGCCAGGCGCCGTCTGCGCGCACCACCCAGGCGCTCACGGCGCGAAGGTCGAGCGTCGAGGGCACGGTCCGGCGACCGTCCCCGTCCGTGATGCCCGCCGAAGCCCAAAGGAGCGCTGCGAGCATGCTGTCGGGCAGCGGCGCCTCGCTGCAGTCGCGCACGGTGCGGCGTTTTTTGAGCGCATCGCCCACGGTCATCGTCAGGGATGCGGGCCAGGGAAGCATAATCTTGTCAGTCATGATCTCACCTCGAAAAATAGATCAGGAGGCGCAGGCGCCCTGCAGGAATGCCGTCTTGCCTTCGCCTTCGAACACGCTCGCCCGAGCCATGTCGAGCCTGCGCATCAGAATGTCGACGGCCTTGACGCTCGTCTCGCACAGCATGCGGGCCGCCTCATCGGGCGTGCCGCCCGACGCAAAGAGGTGCGCCGCACAGCCCGGCTGCGTTCCATAGGCCGTATAGACGTCCTCAAAACGCCCTCTTTCGCGTTGAGGACGATCCTTGACGGAGCGGCAGGCGAATCCCAGACACGCGGCGGCGTCCTCAAGGGAGAGCCCCACCATCACGTTGTCCCAGACCCAGTTCGTCTCCACGTCAAGCACTGCGGACTCGGACTGCGCCGCGTTCGAAGCATGCCTCAAGGCGAGAACGGGAAGTCCCTTGAGAAGGACCTCGTCCTTCAGAAGCTTCATCCCGCGGGCCTGCCAGACGACCCTCAGGAGCACGACCGTGCCGAAGAGGAGCACCCGGCCTTCAAGCCGCATGGAAACGCCGTCCGTCAGCATGCTCATCTGAAGCTCCCCGCCCGACGCAGATTGCGCGGCGGCAAAGAGCGAGCGCAGCGAATCGGTTTTGAGTGCGACGCGGGCCTCGTCGGAGAGCGCCGACAAATCGCGCCAGCAGGTCCATGCGCCGCGCGGCACGTCGACGCCCGCCTTTTCGAGCACGAGGACCAGCGCCGCGGCAAGCTCGCCGTCGTCCGCATCCTCGAGGCGGCCCTTGATTTCAATGGCGGCCGCCGCTTGGGCTTCGTGCAGATCGTGTGCGTGTTGGTCGTACATCGTGGGCATCGTCTCTCAATTCCGTGCGGGTCGGGCTCGGAGAAAGTCTCCGAACCTCCCGCATGCAGAATCAGAATAGTCGGCCCGGTCGATGCGAAGGATTG
>CABUOH010000127.1 GCA_902493085.1 uncultured Sutterella sp.
GGGCTCGGGTGCGGCCGGACTCTCAGCCGCCGCTTCGGCGCTCGAATCGGGTGCGAGGCACGTGCTCGTCCTTGAAAAGGGGCCTCTCGTGGGCGGCCACTCGATATATTCGAGCGGCTCGGTTTCGGCCGTCGCGTCCGACCGCTCCCATGATCCGAGCGACACGGTGGAGCGCTTCGTGGCGGACGCTCTTGAAGTGGGCGGCGGCACGGGGGACGCAGCGGTTCTCGCCAAGATCGGCGAGGATTCCTCGGGCATTCTCGACTGGCTTGAGAGCCTCGGCGTCTTCTGGAGCGCGCCCTTCATTGCATATTCGGGCAAGCACGCCAAAAGCTATGCGATGCCGGGCAACTCCGCAGGCCGCAGCTACGTGATCGCACTCATGGCGCACTTGAGGCGCTTCGGCTGCCGAACGGCGCTCTCGACCCCCGTGACGAACTTCAGGCCCGAAGGCCGAGGCTGGGTGGTCGACGTCCGTTCGCCTTCGGGCGCGAAGTCGCTCCGAACCCGCACGCTCGTCATCGCCTGCGGGGGCTTTACCGCCAACGTGAAGGCCCGCATGCGGATCAATCCGCTTCTCACGCAGGACGTGCCCACGAGCGCCAATCCTTCCGGCACGGTCTTTGACGGCGCGACGGGCGAACTCATCGAATGCGCGGGCGCAAACGGCGCCTTCGTGACGACGGGCTTCGGGCTTCAGGCGCTCCCTTTCTGGGGCGGCAGGCTTCTCGACTATCAGGGCGCCGACATCTACGTCGACATGCGCGGGCAGAGGTTCGTCAACGAAAACAGTCCCTGGAACGTGATTTCAAACGCGATCCTGTCGTTGCCTGAAAGGCGCTGCTGGGTGATTACCGACGACCGTTCCTTCAAGGGAGCAACGCTCGGCGTCAAGCTCATCAACGGCGTTGTGAAGAAGTCCGATTCCATCGACGAAATGGCGGCCGGCATGAACATCGAGCCCGCCGTTCTCAACAGCACGATCGAGGAATACAACCGGTCGGTTGAAAAGGGCCACGACGCCCGAACTGGGAAGCGCCTCTTCAGGCAGCGCATCGAGCTCGCCCCCTTTTACTGGGGCGAGGAGCGCATCTATGCCCACACTACGCTTGACGGCATACGCACCAACCGTGCGGCGGAAGTCATTGCAGCGCAAGGCGGCATATTGCCGGGGCTATACGCTGCCGGCGAATGCGCGGGCGGGATTTTCGGCGGAGACCGTCTCGGCGGAGCGGGCATGACCGCCTGTTTCGTGATGGGGCGCGAAGCGGGCAGACAGGCGGCGGCAAGGGCAAGGGAGCTTGCGGCGCTAGGGAGCTGAAGGGCGGTTTGGAGCCGTTGTCGCGAAACTGGCGTCTCAAATGGAGGCGCAATCTTCGCCTTTCCCGCGACGGCCTGCCGCGTTTCCGGCACGGCTTGAACGATGCAGGGATTGCTCAAGGAGCATGGCGAATCGAAAGAGCATCCGAGAAACCATTGCGCACCGGTCAAGTTCGGCGAATTGAGCCCAACTTGGCCGAATTTGTATTGCTAAGCTTGCAGACATGGATATCGGTCCTCACGATCGAGGACGCTGTTATTTGTAAGGAGCAGTCATGACTGAAAATGTTGAGCATGAAGTTATTCTTCGCGGCGAGGATGAGGAAACGAGGGAAATTCGCACGAAGGCGGATGTTGTTTGGACTCTGAGAAAGACGAGTTACGAAGAAGGGCAAACCGACATGTTGGCCGCTTTGTTTGGTGCCGATTTGGAAAACGATCCGCTGGCTTTCGTAATCGCCTGCAAAATTCGATACTACGGCGACTTTTATCTTCATTTTGGAACGGAACGCCGTGAGGATTGCTATGAAGCGATGATGGCGGATTTCAGGGAAAAATATCCCAAGGCGACTGAAAGGGCTCTCGCTCTGAGGCCCATGAGCGGCGATTCTTTTTATGCCAAGTATGGATCCGATGAAATTTGGCGTCGATGGCAAATCGTTACCGATCGAACTGGGCTTCATATCACGGATTTGTTTAATTTGAATGATGAGTTTTATGAAAAAGCCATTATCCAGGGCGGGGATTACATGAAGTCCCGGATTATTTGGGCGATCGCAGGCGACTGGTTGGATGACCTTTTGGATTATTCGGAATACGGCTTGAGCCTTGAGGAAGTGGCTCGGATCTGCGGTGAATAAGGCGCGTAGTAAACGAGGAAAGCATGATTTCTCCTGTTGATGAGCTTTTTGAAAAGCATTCCATTGATATCAAAATTATTGAATGCTTTGGAATTGCCGACAGCAAGACAGATGCGCTTGTTGAGTTTGCCCGTAAATGCTGCTCGACTACTTTCAGTCTGACTGAAGAACAATGCCGAGAAATTGTTCACAAGCATGGCGAGTTGCTGCAAATGCGCGGCATAAGTCCCTGGCTCATGATTTCCCAAAGTTCGAAAGAACCGATAGAGGTTCAGTATGTTCGTAGGATTTGGGATTTGGTTGTTCCAACAATTAAAAATGAGTTTCAAAAAGCCTTATTTGTTGAAGCCATGATTAAGTCAATGAGTGGCTCAAATCCGGTGGACATGATCGAAGAAAAAGTAAGCGAACGATTTGATGGTGGATCTCAAAATCAAAAAAACGAACTGAAAAATATTTTGCTTTGGCTCAATACCGAGAGAAACAATATACTCGCCGGCATTGCGCAATTTACGGCCCTGCTCGGAAAGGATAGCGTCATGTATGCCCGAGAGGTTGCGATCGCCTGTGTGTCGACGGTGCCTCAGAAAGGGCTGCAGTTTGCCATTGCGCTTCTAGCCAATGCGGGCGGCTCGAACAAGGACTATGGCAGAGCCTTTGAAGTCAACCTGAGGGGGTTTCTTGACGGTACGCTGCAACCGGGCAGGGGAGTGATAACCTCGCAGGTAAATCGACTGTCGGAAACCAAAACGGTGTTGGTGGCTCTTCAGTTGGCCAAAGCACGCAAGGGCCGACATTTCGAGCTGCCGACTTTCAATCCGATCGTCGAGAGTTTCCTTCGGGGACTTTTGAAGTGAAGACATCCTCAACACTTTTTTCAGATCCCGAATGCAGCGAGCTTGCAAGGCGGCCTTGTGGCGAAGAGTCTGATCGGATTTGAGATTTGTGGTCATCCGTCGCAGCTAGCCCCCCTCTCAAAAAGAAGCAGTGCGAAGCCCCAGCGGCTCCGCACTGCTGTTTTTTCATTACGGTCTGAGGCCTCAATGCATCATGTGACCGTTATGCATGAACGTGCCGTCGGGCATGCGGTGCATGCCTTCGGGGGCGTCCATGCCTGACATGCCGTGCATGCTGTGGTCGGCAGGCATTGCAGCCATGTCGTGCGTCATGTGCGCGCCGTTTTCGGGCTGCCAGCCGAACTGGATCGGATCGAACATGCCGAAGACCATGGCAGCGTGCGAGAAGATCAGATACGCAACGACGGCGGCGACGGCCGAACGTCCCTTCCAGACGCTCGCCTTGTTGCGGGCGATGAGCCCCGCTTCCAGAAGACCGACGTAGATGAACGGAATGCCGGCAGCAACGTAGGCGACGGCAGCCGTGACGTCAATCCAGGTGCGCCATTCGGTCACCTGGGAGAAGTAGAAGGCGGCGTAGGCGGAAAGGAGTGCGATGCCCGCAGCGCTCGCAAAGGCCGAGAGCTTGTTGAAGGCAACGAGCGCACCGCCTTCGCGGGGCTTGAGAAGCAGAAGGATTTCGCTCACGACGTAGCATTCGGCCAAGAACATCGGAACGGCCATGAAGAGGACGAGCAGGTACCAGGAGCCCATCATGAGCTCCATATAATGCGTCATTCCCATGTGAGAATCTCCAAGAAACTGAAATCTGAAATATGAAAAGTGAGGACGGACTTCGGCCGTCAAGGGATTGCGGGCGCATGGCCCGGGATCAATCCGGGATTTCAGGCTCTCGGAGGAGGCGTGGCGCGCTTGAGGCTGATGCTCGTGTCGGCGGGACCCGTGCTTGTGACGGGGCCGGTGCCGGCGAAGGCGGTTTCTAGGCTGCAGTCGGGCGCGGGAGCGCCGGGCGGCGTGACGCAGCAGAGATGAAATTTCCCGCAGGGCGTCTTGACGACGTCGACATGGCACGTCTGGGAGACTGCCGGGGCAATGGCTGCCGTGAGGTCGAGAGAGACGACGGGGGCGTAGAGGACCGCTGTTTGGGCGGCCTCGTGATCCGGACAGGCGTGCGCATTGAACGGCGACGCAAGAAGCGTTGCCGCTGCAAAAACGAACATCATCAGCCGGATGAACATCTGTAAACGCCTGAACGGGAGGTGAATGAAGGCGACCATTCTACACCTTATCGACCAAAAACGGTTGGCTCAGACAATTATTTTCAGCGCCCGGGGCGGCGGGATAAAAAAAGCGCCGGGCCCGAAGGCGCGGCGCTTGAAGGGAAGGGCGCTGGAGGAGGCGCCCTTCGGGATATCCGTGCGGCCTTCAGGAGAAAAAAGGGCCGCAGGACTTGACTGCTCGTTACTGGTTGAAGGCCTTGTCGACCGAGATCGGAAGCGCGCGGTAGCCCATGGTGGACTTGAGCACGATTTCGACGGACGGTTCCGTGGCGCCCCACTTGAACTCGTTGATGATCGGGTTCGGGCTCACCGTGTTGAAGTTCTTCATGTTGAGCGAGGCGGTGGCCGAGTAGACGAAGACGGAGTTCTTGTCGGCTTCGTATTCGGTCACGGACGTGATCGGGCTGTACCAT
>CABUOH010000128.1 GCA_902493085.1 uncultured Sutterella sp.
TCTGCTCGGCGTTCACGAGAGCGCCCGCCAGCACGCCTTTGTCGGCCATCTCCCGTGCGAATGCCTCGAACTCTTGGTCAAAAATGCGTCCCTGGAGCCATACGGCTCCCGCCGCCGAAGCCGCGATCGCCGCAACGGCGATGCCGGCCACCCACGCCTTCCTCATAGACGCCTCCTCTCCTTATCGAACGCCTTCGCCGCCCGCCTTGCCCGCGGTCTTGAGCTTCACGGCGAGCACCTTGTCAATGCGGCGGCGGTCCATGTCAATGATTTCCAGCCGCCAGCCGTCCCACTCGGCGACGTCGCCTTCCCTCGGAAGGCGGCCGAGCAACAGCATCATCATGCCGGCAAGCGTGTTGTAGCGACCGAAATCCTCCTCCGGAACGCTCCTGATGTCGAGCACGTCCTTGAGCTCCGGGATCGGAATCATGCCGTCGAGCAGGAAGGAGCCGTCATCGCGCTTCGTCACCCAGGCATCGCCCGGCTGCTCGGGCTTGAACTCGCCCGCAATGGCCTCGAGCACGTCGCGGGGCGTTACGATGCCCTGGACTTCACCGTATTCGTCGACGACGAGCGCGACGGGCGTATCGGTCTTTCTGAAGTTCTCGAGCAGCTCCATGCCCGTGAGAGACTCGGGCACGTAAACCGGTGTCACGAGATTGTCCTTGAAGTCGGCGCGCCCCTTTTCCATCATCTGTTGCAGCAGCGAGCGAGTCGAACAAAACCCCTTGACGTCGTCAAGACTGCCCACGCACACCGGCAATCGAGAACGCTTCGAGGAGCGGATCTTCTCAATATTGACCTCGGGGGAGTCTTCCAGATCAATCCAGTCAATGTCGGCGCGCGGCGTCATGAGCGACGCAACTTGCCGATCGTCGAGGCGGAAGACGTTGCGCACCATATCGCGCTCAACCGTCTCAATCACGCCCGACTCTTCGCCTTCGTCGATCATGGCGTGAATCTCCTCCTCCGTCACGGCGTTCTGGCTTCGCGTGTCAACACGCAAAAGCCTGAGAATCGTCGCGGTGGAAATCGAAAGAAGCTTCACAAAGGGCGCGGCTGCGAGCGAAAGCATGTGAAGGACCGGCGAAACGCGGCATGCAAGACGCTCGGGCGCCATCTGGCCGATGCGCTTGGGAACGAGCTCGCCCATGACAATGGAGAAGTAGGTCAGCAGAACCACCACCAACGTGATGCCGACAGCCGAAGCCGTCTCCTCGCCCATGCCGAGCGAGACAAGCCAATCCGCCACGGGCTTGGCAAGCGCGGCCTCGCCGAAAATGCCGGACAGCAGGCCGATGGACGTAATGCCCACCTGAATGGTTGAGAGCGCGCGGTTCGGATCGGCATTCATGTCCATGGCGCGCTTGGCGCCCGGCACGCTTTCCTCGTCCATGTGCTGAAGCCTCGCTCTGCGGCTCGTAATGAGCGCAACCTCGCTGAGCGCAAAGGCCCCATTCATGCCGATGAGAATCACCAGAATCAATATGTCAAACCAGCTGGACATGTTTTCAACAAAGACAAAAAAAAGGGCGCCGAGTGCATAGGCGCCCCAACAAGATCAATATTCGCTCGGCATCGTGGCGGGATTTCCGAAACGCATGAGTTCGATCAAGCCTTCTAGCGCCGTGAGCACGGCTGCCCGGCGAACCGTCGAACGACTGCCCGGGGCATGAATCGTGCGAACATACGTGACGATGTGCTCGTTGAAGCGTTCGGCCCAGCCGATGCACACCGTGCCCACGGGCGTGAGGTGCGTGCCGCCCGTCGGGCCCGCCACGCCCGTCACCGCAACGGCGAGCGTTGAATCTGGACTGCGAGCGAGCGCACCGCGAGCCATGGCCTGCGCTACGTCCTCGCTCACGACGCCCGCCTCCTCGATCATCTTGGGATCGACGTCGAGAAGCGACGTCTTGGCTTCGCTGGCATAGGTCACGAACCCTTCGCGAAACCATTGCGAACTGCCGGGCGCTTCAGTGACTGCGGCGGCAATGGCGCCGCCCGTGCAGCTTTCGGCCGTCACGATGACATGTCGCCGCTCTCTGGCCACAACGCCCAGACGTTCGGCCGCGAGCACAATGCGTTCGTTGAGATCAGCCATTCGCTTAGCTGAAAAGCCAGCCCAGAATGCTGACGACCACCCAGGCATAGAAGGCAGCCACCACGTCGTCGAGCATCACGCCCACGCCGTTCTTCATCTTTTCGTCAATGATGTCAACCGGCGGCAGCTTCATGATGTCGAAAAAGCGGAAAGCCGCAAAGCCCGCAATCCACCAAAGCGTGCCTGCCGGCAGGAATGCAAAGAGAAGCCAAATGCCGACAACCTCGTCAACGACGATGCCCTTGTGGTCCTCGACGCCTAGATCGGCCGCGACCTTGTCTGATGCCCAAGCGCCGGCGATGAAGAGCGCGATCGAAAGCACCACCCACGCAGCCGTCGTCATGGCAGGCGAGAGCACAATGAAGGCAAGAGCGCCCGCAAGCGAGCCGTAGGTGCCCGGCGCCTTGGCCGGCAGCCCGGCGCCGAAGAACGTTGCGATCATATGAGCCGGATGAGACCACACGAAGCGGCCGGTCAATTCGATCTGATTGGCGGGGTTGGAATCATCGTACTTCTGCAGCATGTTCACTTCCTGATTGCCGCCGCCGGCAGGGCCGGCGGCTTTTGGGGGTCGGAGGTCTGGGACAAACGCTTCGCCTCAGGCGGCAAAGTGATCGAATCCCTGCACGGGCGTCGTCACGATGCCGCCGTTTTGCGAGCGGACAATGAGATTATCGCCCGAGACTTTTTCGCGAATCTTACCAATGCGGGTAAGTCTGGTCCCGGTCAAGAGACCGGCCTGCTCGATTCTAAGCGCTTTCGAGGGCGGCGCCGTGAAAACGAGCTCGTAGTCGTCGCCCCCCGCGAGCGCAGCTTCCTGCTGCTGAGCCGGCGAAAGCGCCCTCAATGCATCGGATGTCGGAACCGCCTCCCAAAGTATGTTCCCCGAGACGCCGCTTCGCTCGAGAATATGCCCCAAATCCGCCAGAAGACCGTCCGAGACGTCCGCGCAGGCCGTTGCCAGATCAAGAAGCGACGAGCCCAACAGGTTCCTCGGCGTCGGTCGATCCATCCTTGGAAAAAGCGCCTCAACGGCATCCGGCATCAGCTGCCACTGGCCCCAGCGATGCTTGAGCGCCGCATACGCGTCGCCGACCGTTCCCGAGACCCAGATGTCGTCGCCGGGCCGGGCGCCCGAGCGCGTGAGTCCCTTGCCTTCCGGAAGCGAGCCCATCGCCGTGATCGAAATCGTCACAGGCGCATGCGTGCCCCTCACTTCGGCGGTCCGGGTCGTATCTCCCCCCAAAAGCGCACATCCAGAACGTTCAGCGAGCGCCATCAACCCGCAGGAAAAACCCGAAAGCCACGCATCGTCGCGTTCAGGCAACCCGATCGAGAGAAAAAACGCTCTAGGCGATGCGCCTGCGGCCGCGAGATCCGACAGGTTGACGGCCAGCGCCTTGAAGCCGATGTCCTCAGGCTTGGCATTGGGGAGAAAATGCGTGCCCACGGCCATCATGTCCGTCGTCACCGCAATGCGGTTGCCGGGCATGTCGATGATGGCGCAGTCGTCGCCCACACCCTGGCTTCGCCACTCTCCGAACGCGTCATGCGTAAAGAAGCGGTCGATGATCTGAAATTCTCCGCGGCGCATTTTTCCACCTCCGAACAAAAAGCACGCTTAAGAAGAAAAAGAGCCGTCCCCTCTGAAGGGAACGGCCCGCATGGGAACCTCAGTCCTGAACAGCTGTCGAGGACCGGATCGTCAGGCGCGCTGCGCGGCCGTCTCTTCGGGACGAACTTCGCGGGCGACGAGTTCAAGCACGGCGTTGGTGAAGCGGTAGCCGCTTCCGAACTGCTTGACGAGTTCAATGGACTCGTTGAGGATCACGCGCCACGGCGTTTCCGGACAGGCCATCAGCTCATAGGTTCCGATCATGAGCACCGCACGCTCAACGAGCGAGATGCGGGTGAGTTCGCGGTCGGCATGACGAGCAATGGCGTCGGCCACCTCGGCATGGCGGTCGAGCACACCGGCGAGCAGCTTCGTGAACAGCTCGCGATCGGCCTTCTCGAAATCCGTCGGCCGAATATCGCTGCCCTCGAGCTGTTCCTCCTCGTCATGCAGAAGACTGGAGAGATGTGCTTCGATGCCGGCGTAGTCCTGGGACGGATCGGCAAGCCACTGGTAGAGGCCGAGCATCACGAAGACGCGGGCCAGATGACGGGCGGAGTGCGCCGCCGACTTGCGGCGACCTTCCTTGTTTTCAGTCATTCTTCAAAATTCCTTTGATGCCGTCGTCAGTCTTCAGCGGACTCGTCGAACTCTTCGTCGAATTCCTCGGTGCAGAACTCCTTGGCGAAGTTGGCCATTTCGACTGCGCAGCGGGCGCAGTCGCGTCCCTTCATGTCGATGCGCTCCTCGCACTGCTCGTCGTTTTCCGTCGTCAGAACGCCGTTGGCGATGGGAATGTCATAGTCGAGGCAGACGCGGGTGATGCCGCTGCCAGACTCGTTGCTCACAAGTTCGAAATGGTAGGTCTCACCGCGAATGACGGCTCCGAGCGCAATCAGGGCGTCATACTCTCCCGTCTGAGCGAGCTTCTGCAGCGCAAACGGAATTTCAAGGGCACCCGGAACGGACACCTTCGTCACGTCCTCGTCCAT
>CABUOH010000129.1 GCA_902493085.1 uncultured Sutterella sp.
ATGCCCGATCCGATGAACTGCACGCCGATGCAGATGAGCAGGAAGCCCATCAATTTGCCTAGGACGAGCGTGCCAGAAGGACCGAGACGGCGGGTCAGGATGTCGGAGTAGCGCATGACTGCCCAGGACGCCATGGCGGTGAAGATGATTGCAAGCACTGTCCATGCAAAGGCGATGGCAATGTCTGCATAGTTGGAAAGTTCTGCTATCTCGGTTGAGAAGCCAATAACGACGGCTATCGTGCCCGGACCTGCAATGCCGGGCATGGCAATGGGAAAGAAGGCATAGTCATCCTTGTCGCGTCGCACGATGGGCGCTTTGTTTGGGGAAGTGCCGCCAAAGAGCATTTGATAACCGATGGCAGCAACGACAAGGCCGCCCGAGATTCGCATGGCGCCGTAGGAGATGCCGAAAAAGGCAAGCAGCATATTGCCGCCCACGAGGCTGACGGCCATGATGATGCCGGCGTAGATGCCGGCCCAGTTTGCCTGTTGGCGACGGCGCTCCTCGGACATGCCTTGTGTCAGGCTGACGAAAAGCGGGAGTTTTGAAAGCGGATTGGTGATCACGAGCAGAGACACCAAGCCGCCGAGAAAATATTGAAAATGGATGGCTTCCAACATGATTTTGCTAAGAACCGGCACCTAGTCGGAAAGGGGAGCCGAAAAGGGATGCGTCACATTAAGACATTGCAGCGGGTTTTGCAAGATGTGAGCAGTTTGTCGTATGCGAGCGAGCGTTCCGGTACGTCGAATTAGGCGGACGCCCTAGGGACTTCGCGCTAGATACGGAATAACCATTAAGAAAATCCGCTAAGAGCGTCCGAAGTGCCTTATTATTGGGAGTCCTTCAAAACGGCCTTCTTGGGAGTCGTTTCTGATGACGATCGCGGCCCCTCCCGAGGGGGCTTCATTCAGAAAAAAAACACGGTCGGCGAAATCATTTGCCTGCCAACCCGGAGACCTCATACATGTCCGCGGCTTCTGCAAACCATAAAACTCCGATTTACAAGGTGCTGTATTTTCAGGTTATCTGCGCCATTGTCATCGGCATCCTTCTGGGCTTCCTTGCACCGGATATCGGTGCTCAGATGAAGCCTTTCGGCGACGGCTTCATCCGCCTCATCAAAATGATCATCGCTCCCGTGATCTTCTGCACAGTCGTGACCGGCATCGCCGGCATGGAGGACATGAAGAAGGTCGGCAAGACCGGCGGGCTGGCGTTGCTCTATTTCGAGGTTGTTTCGACCATTGCCCTCATCATCGGTCTCATCATTGTGAACACGGTTCAGCCGGGCGTCGGAATGCACGTTGATCCGAACACGCTTGATCAGGCTGCGGTGTCCGCCTATACGGGACCGGGCAAGATGCAGACGACCACTGAATTCTTGATGAATGTCATTCCTAATACCGTCGTGGGTGCTTTTGCCAGCGGCGACATCCTGCAGGTGCTTTTCTTCTCCATTCTTTTTGGCTTCGCACTGCACAAGTTCGGGGGACGAGGCACGCTGATCTTCGATGTGATCGAAAAATCGGCTCACGTTCTCTTTCAAATCGTCGGCATGATCATGCGCGTGGCTCCGCTGGGTGCCTTCGGCGCCATGGCCTTTACTATCGGCAAGTACGGCATTGCCTCGCTGCTGCCGCTCGCCAAGCTGATGGGCACGTTCTATCTGACCTGCCTGCTCTTCATTTTCGTCGTGCTTGGAACCATCTGCCGCATTCACGGCTTCTCGATCATGCGCTATATTTCCTATATCAAGGAAGAGCTCTTGATCGTGCTTGGCACGTCGTCGTCTGAGTCCGTGTTGCCGCGCATGATGACGAAGATGGAACTCGCCGGCGTTTCCCGCTCGGTTGTGGGGCTCGTCATCCCGACGGGCTACTCCTTCAATCTGGACGGTACCGCCATATATTTGACGATGGCTGCGGTGTTCATTGCTCAGGCCTGCGACGTCTCCATGACGCTCACTCAGCAGCTGACGCTGCTTGCCGTGCTGCTTCTCACTTCAAAGGGTGCGGCAGGCGTGACGGGGTCGGGCTTCATCGTGCTCGCTGCTACGCTTTCGGCTGTCGGGCATGTGCCTGTCGCCGGTCTCGCACTCATTCTCGGCATTGATCGCTTCATGTCCGAAGCTCGCGCTCTCACCAACATGATCGGCAACGGTATTGCCTGCGTCGTGGTCGGTCACTGGTGCCGGGAGGTGGATAACGACAAGCTCAAGGTCGTGATGCACAGCAAGAAGAAGTATCACGAAAGCGAGAAGGCGTCCTGATTGGACTGCCGTCGAGCCTTCTGAAGGGCAAAAAGGCTGCCTGAAGAGGCAGCCTTTTTGCATTCATGCCTCAGACGAGGCGTAAGGAACAAGGTTGGACGGCGTCTTACTTCTTGCCTTGAAGCTTGACGGGGATAAAGATGCGGCCGCCGCTGCGCTGCACAAGAAGAAGAACCTTGTTGTCCTTGCACTGTTCAAGCAGGTCGTCCCGATTCTTGAGCAGTTTGCCGTCCGCGCTCACGAGAATGTCGCCGGCGCGGATGCCGGCCTTGGCAGCCGGGCCTGAGACCTGAGTGACGAGAAGCCCGGTGGTTTCAGCTTGCTTTTCCTCTTCCTTCGTGAGTGGACGAGCCGTTACGCCGAGACGAGTCTCGTTGGCGGCAGCGATCTGTTTCTCATCAACAGCCTTGTTGGAACCGACGGTGACTTTGATTTCCTGCTCCTTTCCGTCGCGGAAGACCGTCATTGTGACTTCGGTGCCGGGCCGGATGGTGCTTACCAACGAAGGCAGCGTGACGGAGGAGGTGACCTTTTTGCCGTTGAGCGCGAGAATGACGTCACGCTCGCGCAGACCGGCCTTTTCGGCGGGACTGCCCTTTTCCGTTTTTGTTACGAGAGCGCCTTGAGGCGTCTTTAGGCCGAGATTGTCGGCGAGTTCCTGATTGATTTCCTGAATGTAGACGCCGACATAGCCTCGAGTGACTCGGCCGTCCTTGACGAGTTGATCCTTGATCTGCATGGCCAAGTCGATCGGAATGGCGAAGGACAGGCCCATGAAGCCTCCGGAGGTCGAAAAAATCTGGGAGTTGATCCCGACGACCTCACCCTGCATGTTGAAGAGCGGACCGCCCGAATTGCCCGGATTGACAGCTACGTCAGTCTGAATGAAGGGAACGTATTGGTCACTGGGCAGGTTGCGAGAGAGTGCAGAGACAATGCCTGCCGTTACGGTGTTGTCAAGACCGAACGGGCTGCCGATGGCTGCTACCCATTCTCCAACTTTGAGTTTGTTCGAGTCCCCTATTTTGAGAACGGGCAAATCCTTGGCGTCGATCTTGATGACGGCGATGTCCGTCTGCTTGTCGGCCCCGAGCACCTTGCCTTTGAATTCGCGCTTGTCGGTCAGACGTACGATGAGTTCATCGGCGCCTTCAACCACATGGGCGTTCGTCATGATGATGCCGTCGGGGGAGACGATGAAGCCCGATCCCGTGCCGCGCTGTTCGGGGATTTCCTGCGGGCCGAAGTCAAAAGGCAGGCCGAAGCGGCGGAAGATCTCGGCGCCGCGCGGGTCAAGGCCGGGGATGCCGGCATTTTCGATGGTGCGGGCGTTGCGGATCATCTGGATGTTCACGACGCCAGGGCCGTTGTCCTCGACAAGCTTGACGAAGTCGGGGAGCTGCACCTGCTGCTTGTCTTCAGAGCCTCCGAAGATGTTGACGCCGGCAGCGGCCGGAACGGCGAAGGAGCTGATGACTGCCGCGACCGCCAAAGAGAGCGTCGCGGAGCGGGTGAATTTCGATGCAAACATGTTTTTTCCTGAGTATGAGTCCCGGAAACCGTGCGGCAGCACTGCATGGCTTCCTGATCGATCTAACAACTTTATCGCAAAAGGGATGGGACGGGTATCATCTACAGGTAATGGTTGTGCATTAGGGGTTAAATTTGTAACAGAGAGAAGGCCTTGTCAGACAGTCGCGGCGGCTGCGCCGAGCTTCGGAAGGCAAATGCGAAAAGTCGTGCCGCGCCCATCGAGACCGTCATCGATCGCAATTGTGCCGTGATGAATGTCGACAATGCGCTTGACGATGGCGAGACCGAGACCGGTGCCGGAGGTCTTGGTTCCAAGTGCGCGATAGAAGCGGTCGAAGACACGTTCGCGCTCTTCGGGGGCAATGCCCGGCCCGTTGTCGCAGATTTCAATGACGGCGCCGTCGGTTTCTGGATCTGTGCGCGTGCGTATTTCGATGCGCCCTCCCTCTGGTGTGTAGCGCACGGCATTATCCGTGAGGTTCGTCATCATGAGACGAACGGCGTCCTCAAGTCCTTCCGTTGAAGCGGGTTTCGTGGCGGCGCAGATCGTGATGTTCTTTTGGGAGGCGATGGGAGTCATGTCCTCGCACACGCTGTGGGCAAGACAGTCGAGCTTGATGGTGCAGGCAGGATGCTTCGTAGATTCCGGGTCAAGGCGCGCCAGCGTTAAAAGCTGCTGTACGAGGCGGGTGGCCCTGTTGATGCCTTCGTTCAGTCGCAAGAGACTCTTTTCGCGAGCCTCTTCGGTCTTGGCGCGTTGAGCCAGCTGTACCTGAAGTTTAAGGGCCGTGAGCGGTGTGCGAAGCTCGTGGGCGGCATCCGAAGCAAAGCGTTGCTGTGCGGATAAGCTTTCACGCAGTCGGTCAAGCAGGTGGTTGATGGCATTGACGAGGCCGGC
>CABUOH010000130.1 GCA_902493085.1 uncultured Sutterella sp.
GGGCGTGCCCGAGCTCACCAATCCCGTCATCATCTCCGACGTGCATCTTGCGGCGAACAAGCCCAAGACCATCATGGCGTTCCTGCGCTTCATGAAGAACGTCGCCCCGCGCTTTGCCGAGCTCGTCATTCTGGGCGACCTCTTCGACTACTGGCTCGGCGACGACGATGCCTCCGACGCCGATCCGATCATCGCCGAACTCAAGCTCTACTCTTCGACCGGACGCCGCGTGCTCATCATGCAGGGCTCGCACGACGCGCTCCTGGGCGAAGACTTCGCCCGCGCCTGCGGCGCCGAACTCATCGCCGACCCGATCGTCATTCCCGTCAAGGGCAACCCGATCCTCTTCGCCTACGGCGACCAGTGGTGCGTCCGCGATCAGGTCCGCCAGGCCCGCCGCGCCCTCCTGCGCGATCCGATTTGGCAGGAGAAGCTCCTCGCGCTCCCCGCCCATGAGCGCGCCGCCGTCATCGACGACGCCCTGAGAAAGTGCGCAGAGGAAAACGAAGCGCCGAAGAATCCGCGCGACGTCGACGTCATTGAAAGCGCCGTTGCCGAATCCGCCCGCGCCGCCGGCGTCGAGCTCGTCATCCACGGCCACACCCACCACCCCGGCGCCCACGTCAACGCCGTCATCGAGCGCTGGACGCTCCCCGACTGGGAGTTCGATCTCACCGAAACGAGCTGCCGAAGCGGCTACGTCACGTTCATGCAAGGCGGCCGCCCTCAGATCCAGATGATGTGAAGCTTCCTTGATTGCGCTCCAACCCGCGTCCGGACGCCTCACGGCCTCCGGGCGCCTTCGTTTCAAGTTTCAAGAGCCGCCGTTCTCAAAAAATACCGAATGTCCGCCTTTTGTCTTACAATGACGGCGCATTCTCGAAAAAAGCCGAACGTCGGCAGCCTATGCCCCGGCGACAAGCCTTCGGCATCCCTTCCATCCAACCCAACGGAGAGCCCCCTTGAGCAATCTCGAAAGCAAGCACCGCCTCTACAAGAAGGTCGGCCTGATCGGCAAGGCCTTCAGTCACGAAGTCCGGCTCGAACTCATCGAGCTGCTCTCGCAGTGTCCGCAGACCGTGGAAAAGCTGACCGAAATGCTCAAAGAAGACTACAAGAGCATCAGCGCACATCTTCGCGTGCTCTACCGGGCGGGTCTCGTGACCTGCACCCGCAGCGGACGCTTCCAGCGCTACGGCCTCGCGAGCCCCAAGGTGGCCGCCCTTGCCGTCATGATCCGCGAAACGGCCCAGCAGAGCCTCTCCGAACTCACCGACCTCGAAGCCGAAAGCGGCATTCCGACCGCTTCCCTGGGGATTGAGGACGCCGTTCACTACGCCTCGGAAGGCAAGCTCATTCTCCTTGACGTCCGTCCAGAGGAGGAGTTTGCCGCAGGTCACCTGCCTCACGCCGTCAACATGCCGATCGAGACGCTCGGGACCCGCGTGCACGAGCTGCCGCGCGGGGTGGCGCTCGCCGCCTACTGCCGAGGCCCCTACTGCTTCCTCGCACATGAGGCGGCCGCCATTCTCGAAGCTTCCGGGAGGCGCCTGCAGGTGATTCCCTCGGGCGTCATGGAGTGGTCCAGCCGGGGTGCCGAACTCGAATCGTCCGTCCTCGACGAGATGCAGGAAGCCAATGCGCGGCGCGGCATCCGCGCCAGACCCTGACGCGGGCTGCGATTCAAACCCGAAGTCCCAAAATCAGAATGCCCGCCGGTCGATCAATGACGGGCGGGCATTCTTCTTGCGCGGCCGGCATCGGGCCGCAGAACAAGCGGAGCTTCTCAAGCCTGCGGGGCGCGCTTTTTCGAGAGGCGAAGCGCGTCGGCGGCCGAGAGAAAGGCGATCACGGCGCCCCAAATCATGACGACGGGAGCGGTCGTCTCGGCGCACGGCGCGTTCTCGAGCGCGGCCGCGAGCGTGATGACGATGCCGAGCAGCATGTTCATGAGCTCAATGCCCGCCGCGAGCCCCGCGGACGAAAACTGCAGCATGACGCCCGCAAGCGCGCTGGCAAAGCCGAGCACGGCCGTCATGCGCACGAGATAAAAGCAGGGCGCAGCGGCATCCTTGTGAAAGGGCAGCAGAAACATCACGGCGACCGTCAGGCCGAGGCCTGCGAGCATCATCAGAAAGCCGGAGAAAAAGGCGGGACGCTTCATGTGAAAAATCCTGAAAAGTCTTCTTGAAAGTCTTCTTGAATATCGGGAAGGCGAATTCTACCCGAGCAGCCCGGCGTCCTCAACCCGTTCCCTTCGGCACGCCCGGCGGGCGCGGGCGGCCCGTGCGGTGCATGTCACCGTCCTGCATCAGGTGGACCGCATCGTTGAGCGTGCCCGTGTGCACGGTGGCGGGAAGGCTCTTTTCCGGCTGCGTGTCCGGCACCTCCCGGCGCGCCTCTGCGGACGTCTCGAGCACGTTGCGCGCAACGCGCCCGTTGCCGCCCGACTCGTAGATGCTCACGGTCTCGGGGCCCATGTCCTCGATGACGGAAACGTCCTTGAGCTGAGAGGGAATGGTCATCGTGAACTTGACGCCGCGCGCGCCGTTGCGCGCCACCGTGATGTTGCCGGCATGGCGTTCCGCGATGTTGGCGACGATGGAGAGCCCGAGCCCCATGCCGGCCTCGCCCTTGCTCGTCTGCAGCGGCTTGAAGAAGTGCGACAGCTGCTCGTCCGAGATGTAGGGCCCGTTGTCGCCCACCGTCAGGATCCAGGTGTGCTCGTCCTGGGGGTAGAGGCACACCTCGATTCTCGGATCCGGAATCCCCGAGATCGCGTCGGCCGCATTCTTGAGCAGATTGAGCACCACGAGCTCGATCTCCCAGCCGTCGACCTCGGCCATGCTGTGCGGATGCATGCGCACGATCAGTTCGGCATCGGTCGTTCGCGAGCGCCTGAAGGTCTGGATGGCGTTTTCAATGATGATCGAAAGGTCGGAGACCTTTCGCGGCGGATAGTCGTGCTTGGCGTAGGAGCGCACGCGCTCGACGATCTTGCTCGCACGATCGGCCTGAAGCACGATCTCCCTGAGGGCGAGCTCGAGCTTTTCGCGCTCGACGTCGCCTCGGCTCAGGCGCCTGAGGAGGCCGTTGCCGTAATTGGTGATGGCGCCGAGCGGCTGCTTGAGCTCGTGCGCGATGATGGTCGACATCTGGCCCACGATCCCCGTGCGCTCGAGGTTCGAAATGTGCTGGCGCGACTGCGCGGCCTCGGCCTCGATGCGGTCCCGCTGATCAAGCGCGTCGCGCAGGGCGCGCGTGCGTCGGCGCACCAGGATGGAGAGCGTCGTCGTATAGGTGAGCACGAGGAAGATCACCAGCATGACGAGCGCGATGATTTCGGCGTTCTCCCTCACGAAGCGCTGGAAGCTCCAGCCCGCGAGATCGCTGTAGGGACCGATCTTGAGCGTATAAAAGAGGTCGAACACCGAGCGGTTCGTGACGGGAAGCGTCCATTCGGCGCCGTACTTGATGCTCGACATGCCGAGGAGCACGGCGGTCATGGCCTTCTTGAGCGTCGGATCGATGTCGTTGACCGCCGCAAACACACGCCCCGGATAAACTTCGGTCGAGTGCAGGCAGGAAAGCCCGTCCCGCTTCCTGGGATTGAGAACTTCGATCTCGTCCATCGGAAAGCTCGGGTCGTGCGAAAGCTGCTCGAGCGCGCAGGCGGGCAATACGCCCACGCGCTCCTTGCCCGCTAGCACGTATTCGACGAGGTCGCGCATCGTGTTGTTCGTGAAGGTCGTTCTCGAGATGAGATCGTCGTAGCTGATGTGGCGCCGCTTGACGAGTTCGCCCGCGCCGACGAGCCAGGCCGACATCGACTTCTCGGTGATGGCGGCGAGCTCGTGGGTTGCCGCGTAGGTGAGCGGATCATGCTGCGCGCCGCCCCCGGCGGGCTTTCTGCGAAAGAAGGTCGACGCCATCGCCTCGCCCGGACCGTCGGCCGTGCCCGGCCACAGGACGGCAATCTGCTCGACGCCGCCCATGGACTGCTCAAGGGCGTAGAAGGACTGGTCCGCAATGAAGAAGTCGACGCCGCCCGTGCGTATCGAGAGCGACAGATCCCGGTCGTTCAAATAATAGATGTTCACGTTCCCGGAGCCGAACATGACGCGGATGAACTCCTTCGTCGCATTGATCATCTCGGCGTCGGGTTCTGAACCGGGCTCGTTGTGAACCGCAATGCGCATCGGGCGCTGAAAGCTCAGCTGCCCCACGACTTCGGGACGCTTGAAGCCGTCGTCGGGGAGTTGCCGCCCGTCCCGGCCGCTCACGATGGGCGAGCGGTCGCGCGGATGCGGATTGATGATCGCCTGCACGTCCCCCGACGGCGTGCCGGTGCTCGTGCCCATGCCGAGGTAGGAGGCGGTGACGGCGGTTCCGAAGGCGCACGCCGATATTCCCAGAAGCGCAGCGCCTGCGAGAGCCGCCTTGATGATGTGGCTTCGCATAAGTGAATGTGGGCGGCGGGCAGGACAGGCCGTGCGGTCCGCAGCCGCGTAAGGCAAAATATTCTTACAAAAACTGACCTAATTGTGCCACCTGCCGATCAAACCATGTCCGAAAAATCACTCAAGCATGCGCTGACCGACGTCGACCTACGATATAACACCAAGCTCGCGGACGTTCTGCCGCCCGATCTGGCCGCGCCCCTCAAGACCTTCGGCGTCGAAACGGC
>CABUOH010000131.1 GCA_902493085.1 uncultured Sutterella sp.
CCGGCACCACGGCCGCCAGCTTGCGGCCGATGAGGCGCGGATACTTCTTCTTGGTCTCCTTCTGACGGGCCTGCTGCGCCCTGCGGACGAGATCGGCCGGGATGGCGCTCAGGGGAAGCCCCATGCTGCGATGCATCTCAAAGAGCATGCTGATGACGTCGTCCTGAGTCGTCTCAGGTCTGAAGAGCTCCTTGACGATCGACTGGTAGCTGTTTTTCTTGAGCGCGTTGTGCAGGTCGAACTTGGCCGAGGTGTCTTCAACGACGTAGTGCTCGGGCATGTATTGGCTGAAGTCGAAGTCAAACGCATAGAAGGACTTCGGCGTGAGGCCCGAACCCACCCACGGATTGTTCTGCGAGGGCTTGTATTTGCTTGGATTTTCGCCCTTTTGAATCTCTTTGAGAAGCGACGCGGCCGTTTTCATCTGCGCATTAACGACCTTGTTCAAGAGGTCGCCGTAGTCCCAGCGGTAGCGCCAGGCCGTCGAGTTCGAGAGAATGGGGCCGCGGTTGCGGGCGGGAGCGAGCTCGGCCTTTGAGAGGCGCACGGGCGTGAAGGCGGCGTCGGGCGCGGGCTTCACGATCCAGCCCTTGAGTCGTTCAAGGGCCTCTTCGGGAGAAAGGGCGGCGACGCCCGCGAACATCGGGCGCATGCGCTCTATGAGTCTGTCGAGGCTCGGCACGAGCGTGACGGGGCGTCCGGCTTCCTCGAAGTTGAAGCAGCGCAGCTGAGAGAAGGCATCTTGGCGGGAGAGGTTCGGATACTTGTCCCGCCTGATCAGGCCGTCGGCGATGTAGGAGGCCGTCAGCATCCCGACGAGCGACAGGACGAATTGCCTTTCGTCTGCCGGCAGGTCCTCCTCGATTTCGCATTGCGTGGCCACGGTGTCGTCGTAGAGCTCGATGCCGAGTGCGGCGAGCTTTTCGTCAAGCTCCGGCGTGTACCGGCCCTCGACGAGTTCGGCGATCAGCTCTTCGTGTCCGTAGAGCTGTCCGAGCGTGCGGTCGATGAACTGCTTGCCGACGGGCGAACCCTCGATGTGGTACTGCTTGTCGGACGCCTTTGAGGAAAGGCGAAAGCGGTAGTTGTCCCTGTTTTCGGCCAGCTGAGGCTTTTTCTGGGCAAACCATTCGAGCGCGCGGATGAAGGGGATGCCGTGAACGTCGATGTCATGGGCGGCAATCCATTTGCGAAGATAGTGGACGGCCCAGATGGAGCTCTCGATCCTCCGCTTGGGCGGAAGGTGAAAGCCCGTGAAGGGCGAGGCTTGGGGAACGACGGATCCGGCGGGCGCTGAGGAGCGAAGACTTGCGGCTGAGAGTTTGATCATGGATTCGAAGAAGCATGCAAAAGGTGAAGAGGCATGCGGCATTTTCAGTGCGCCTGATCATAACACGTCCGCCGACGGCCCTTCGATTCCGTCCTTGAGCCGACGGCATTCAGGATCAAGGTTGGGATCGAGGTTGGGATCGAGGCTCGGATCGAGGCTCGGCAAGGTCGCACCAGCCGGCCTCCGCGGAGAAGTCGTCGGAGGCCGATGCGCCCGGACGACGGTCGCAGTCGGATGCCGGCACGTCTTCGTCCTTGAGGTTCTTCCCGGCGCTCTGTTCCTTGGCGTCCTCCCCTTTGACGTTCTTCCCTTTGGCATTCATATTGGAGGCCTCGGGCGGGCGCCGCAGGAGGGACTGCTTTTCCCTCGTCGACCAGCCCGAGCGCTCCCACCAGGGCGAGGCGCGCTCGGCCGCTTCGAGCCTGAGGATCTCCTCCTTGGAGAGGCCCTTGAGCGTATGGTTCTTGAGGCAGGCCGTCGAATGGGCGCTCTTCATGCGGGCGAGCTCGCATTCGAGCGCGGACTCGGGCGTGAAGCGCCGGTAGAGAATGTCGGAAAGGTGCCGATTGACGAATCCGATGCAGTCGGCGGGCTTGGCCGGATCGAGCGAGGCGATGTAGGCCTTGAGATCCTCGGCGAGCGCCGGGTCGTCCGTCGGCAGCGCCGCGCGGGCGGCGAAGGCGAGGCCTGCGCTCAGAAGAAGAATAAGGGTAAGGGGCCTTGGCATCATGTCGGTTCGAGGGCGTTGAAGGATCTGGCGGCAGAGCGTCTGTCGGTGAGGAGATTTTGGGAGGATAGCGTGTTTTGGCCGCCTCGGCAACGCGTGAGCGGATGCGCGGGCGTCGCTCGCGACGGGTTGCGCCCGCCGCCGTCGCCGGCATTTCGGGTCATGGGACCGGGCCGTTGATCCGGGACATCTATCCGTGGACATCGATCCGGGACATCGATCCGCCTTGCGCCTTGAGGCGCAGGTATACTTTTCGGAAGTTCGTTGCCGGGAATCCCTTCGATGCCGATCCGCAAACATGCCCAAACGCTTCTCAAGGCTGCGTCCTTCGCCGCAGTCGCCGCTTCGGCATGCCTCATGCTGTCGGGTTGCGGCGAGCCCGTCAACAGTCCGAGGGATCTGGCCGAGTATTCGACCAACACGCTCTTTTCGAGCTTTTCGGGAAGAAGCCCGAAGACGCTCGATCCGCAGGCGTCCTACTCAAGCGACGAGACGCTCTACACCTATTCGATCTACGAGCCTCCCTACGGCTACCACTACCTCAAGCGCCCGTACGAACTTGAGGCGCGCGCGGCGGCCGAGGTCGTCGAGCCCATTTATGTCGACAAGGACGGACGGGTGCTGCCGCCCGACGCGCAGGCCTCCCGCATCGACAGGAGCATCTACCGGATTCCGATCAAAAAGGGCGTTCGGTTTGCGCCGCACCCGTGCTTTGCAAGGGATGCCTCGGGCGCCTACCTCTATCATGATCTCGACGCGGAGCTTGCCTCGACGATCACGAACCCGATGGCGCTTCCCGAAAAAGGCACGCGCGAGCTTGTCGCCGAGGATTTCGTCTACGGCATCAAGCGCCTCGCAAGTCCGAGGGTCGTGAGTCCGGTCTTCGGCGTCATGGCGGAGCACATGCCGGGCCTCAAGGCGCTCAACGCGGAGCTCGCCGAGCGCGACAGGACGCTTCGCGCCCAAGGCGGGGCGCAGGCTTGGCTCGATGCGCATACGCTCGAAATCACGATCCGCGGGAAGTATCCGCAGTTCGCCAACTGGCTGGCGATGGCGTTCTTCGCGCCGGTCCCCTGGGAGGCCGAGCGCTTTTATGCCAACGCCGCTCTGGTGAAAAACAACGTGACGCTTGCCTCCTGGCCCGTCGGCACGGGGCCCTACATGCTCGTCGAATCGAAGCAAAACCGCGAGCACGTCATGGCGCGCAACCCGAACTTTCGCTTTGAGCCCTATCCGTGCGAAGGCGAGCCCGGCGACCGGGCGGCGGGCCTTCTGGAGGACTGCGGCAAGCCCATTCCGTTCATCGACCGCATCGTCATGACGCTCGAGAAGGAGGCCGTGCCCACGACCGTGAAGGTGCTGCAGGGCTACTACGACAGTCCGCAGATCACGCGGCTCGACGTGGGGCAGAGCTATCTCGTGGCCATGGGCGACAGCGCCGACAAGGCGAAGCTCTACGCGGAGCACAAGCTGCAGTTCCCGACGGCCGTCGAGGCCAACATCTGGTACATGGGCTTCAACTGGCTCGACCCCGTCGTGGGCGGGGGAAAAACGCCCGAAGAGGCGGAGCGAAACCGCAAGCTTCGTCAGGCGATTTCGATCGCGGTCGACTGGGAGGAGCAGATCGCCATCTTTGAAAAGGGCCAGGGGCGCGCCGCACACGGACCGCTCCCGCCGGGGCTCTTCGGGTGGCGTGACGACGGCCCCTCGGCCTTCAATCCCTACGTGTACCGCCGGGACGAAGACGGGCGCATCGTGCGCCGAAGCATCGAGGAGGCGAAGGCGCTGATGCGCGAGGCGGGCTACCCCGACGGGCGCGATGCCGTCACGGGACGCCCGCTCGTGCTCAACTTCGACTGGCAGGGCGCGGCGCCGGGCTCGAAGCCCTTTCTCGAATGGTTTGCCCGGCAGTTCGCCAAAATCGGCATTCAGCTCGAGATTCGAGCCACCGACTACAACCGCTTCCAGGACAAGATGATGAAGGGCTCGGCCCAAATCTACTATTGGGGGTGGCTTGCGGACTATCCGGACGCCGAAAACTTCCTCTTTCTTCTCTACGGCCCCAACAGCAAGGTGGGATCCGTCTCGGGCGGCGAGAACGCGAGCAACTACCGGAGTCCGGCATTCGACCGGCTTTTCGAGAAGATGCGCTATCTCTCCGACGGCCCGGAAAAGGCGCACACCATCGACGCCATGCTCGAGGTGGTCCAGCGGGACGCGCCCTGGAGCTTCGGCTACTATCCGACGTCGGCCGCCGCGCTGCAGCAGTGGGTCGGCAATGCCAAGCCGACCTCGACCGTGCGCAACAACGTGCAGTACATGAAGATCGACGCGGAGCTTCGCGCCAGGAAGATCCGCGAGTGGAGCCGGCCGGTCCTCTGGCCGCTCGTGCCGGCGGTCCTGCTTTTGCTCGGGCTTGTCCTTGCCGTCGGGCGGCAGGTGTTCAGGCGGCGCGAAGCCCGCGCCGTCGGAGCGGCCGATGAGAACGGAGGCCGATGAATGGCGGGTTATCTTCTGAGGCGCCTCGCCTACGGCGTGCTGATTCTTCTGGGCGTCAATCTCCTCACCTTCGGCCTTTTCTTCGCGGTCAACACCCCGGACGACATGGCCCGTCTGCAGATCGGCGGC
>CABUOH010000132.1 GCA_902493085.1 uncultured Sutterella sp.
GCAAGGTTCTCATTCGCCAGCAGATGTAACCGGCGAGGCTGTACCGGTTGAAGCCGCAGCCTCCGAAGTTGACTTTGCCATTCTCCTTTTCAAACGAAACGAACGAACGCACGCACAATGCAAGAGCCCCGAAAGAAGACCCGCCGCACGCCGGCGCTTGAAGCCCTCAACGAAGCCCATCGTCTTGCCGTCTCGCCCTTCGTCTTTCAGGCGCTCTGCGCCATGACGGATCTCGGGATGATGAAGGCGCTCGACGAGGCCGGCCCCGAAGGCCTGACGCTTGAGGCGTTGTGCGAGAAGGCATCCTGCAGCGATTATGCCGCGCGTGCGCTTCTTGAGGTTGCCGTGCGCTTCGACGTGGCGCAGAAGACCGAAGACGGGCGCTTTTCGCTCACGAATACGGGCATCTTCTTTGTGAACGACCTCCACGTGGGCGTCAACTTCCGCTTTACGCGCGACGTCTGCTACGAGGGGCTCGCCGGCCTCGCCGAGGCCTTTCGCGAGTCGCGCCCGGCGGGGCTCAAGGTCTTCGGCGACTGGCCGACGATCTATCCGGGCATTCAGAAGCTGCCCGGGCGCGCGAAGGAGAGCTGGTTCGAATTTGACCATCATTATTCCGACGAGGCCTATCCGAAGGCGCTGCCGCTCGTCTTTACGGAGGGCATCGACTCCATCACGGACGTGGGCGGCAACACCGGCAAGTGGGCCCGCGCCTGCTGCGGCTGGCGCGAAGACATCCGGGTGGCCGTGATCGATCTTCCCGAGCAGTGCGAGACCGTCGACCGCGTGATGGCCGAGGAAGGTCTCTCGGCCCGCGTGACGACTCATCCGATGAACGTGCTCTCCGACCTGCCTTTCCCGAGGACGGGCACGAAGGCCTGGTGGATGAGCCAGTTCCTCGACTGCTTCTCGCCCTCTCAGATCGTCTCCATTTTGAAGAAGGCGCACGCCGCAATGGAGGACGACGCGGTTCTCTATATTCTTGAGCCGCTCATCGGCCGGCAGCCTTTCCCGGTGGCGGATGCGTGCCTTGCCGCCATGTCGCTCTACTTCACGGCGCTCGCCAACGGCACGAGCCGCTTCTACCCTTATGACGAATTCGAAGTGTTCGTCGAGGCCGCAGGCTTTGAAGTCGAGCGCGTCCACGACGGCCTCGGCATGGAGCATACGCTGCTCGTCTGCCGCAAAAAGCCGGCCGGCAAGGCTGAAATGCCGCAGGGGAAGGCCGCGTGATGCCGTCCCTGGAAGTCGTCGAACACGTCGTTCTTGCCCCGGGTCTCGTTGAAGCCGCGGATCGGCGCGCATGGGCCGAGGGTGCGCTTCCCGGGATGCCCGAAGCGCTCCCCGATGCGCCGCTTGTTTTCACGAAGCGCCTCCCGATGATGAAGGCCCGTCGCATGAGCGCGGGCGCACGCCTTGCCTGCGAAGCCGCGCTCGCGCTTGAGGGCGCGCCGCAGGCTCAAGCCTGGATCTTCTCGAGCAGACACGGCGAGACCGTTCGCGGCGTCAAGATTCTCGATGCGCTCGCTGCGGGCGAGCCGCCGTCGCCCACGGACTTCATGATGTCGGTGCACAACGCCGCCGCAGGCATGTTCACGATCGAGGGTTCGGTGCACGCGCCCGCCTCGAGCGTGGCGGCCGGGGCCGACAGCTTTCACATGGCGCTCGTCGAGGCGGCGGGCATGCTCGCCGACGGCATGGACTGCGTGGCCGTGGTCGATTTCGACGACCTGCAGCCCGAGGCGCTCCTTGCGTCCTTTGACGCCTGTCCCTGCAACCATCGGTACGCCTCAGCCTGGCTTTTGAAAAGGGGAGAGGCCCTCCGGGCGACGTACGCCGCCGGGACGTTTGCAGAGCCTCGCCTGCCGGTTTCCCTCCAGCTCGCCGCCGCGCTGGCCGCGGGACGCACGTCCTTTGCCACCGCCGGCGCTTCGATGCGCCTTGATTGGGAGCGTGCGTGATGGAGGCCGCCGTGACGCATGAGAAGACCGAATGCGCGGAAGGCCGTCTCGCATTCGAGTGGCGACGACTCAAGACGGGACTTTGCTGGGTGATCTTCGGGCTTGGCGGCCTGGGGCTCTCGATGACGTACTTTCCGTATCTGAGGCTCACGATAGGGGACCCCGTGGCGCGCCGCCTCAAGGCCCGCGCGATGATCGCCCGCAGCTTCAACTTCTTTGCGCATGCGATGGACAGTCTCGGCGTCATGACGGTCGAGCGCGCGTCGCTCGCGCAGATGCGCACGCTCAAGGGCACGATCATCATCGCCAACCATCCGACGATTCTCGACTACGTGCTCACGGCCTCGATGCTCCCCGAGATGGACTGTCTTGTGAAGGCGTCCCTAAGGCATAATTTCTTTCTCAAGCACGTGATCCGTGCGGCCGACTACATGTCGAACGACGGCTCGCTCGAAACGCTCGACGAAATCACCCGGCGGCTTGCGGCGGGCGAAAACATCCTGATCTTTCCGGAGGGCACGCGCACGCGCGCGGGCGTCCCGATGAAGCTGAAGCGCGGCGTCGCTCACGCGGCCCTGCGCACGGGGTGTCCGCTTGCGGTCGTGCACATCCGCAGCTCCCACGCGTGGCTCAACAAGGACACGCAGTGGTACGAGATTCCGCCCGTGCGTCCTTCGATCCGGCTCTCGTTTGAGGGCATGATCGATCCCAAGGCCTATCTGAGGGAAGGCGAGGACGGCTATTCGCTCGCGAGCCGCAGGCTCACCGAGGCGATGCGCCGCGAGCTCCTCAAGGGCGCGGGACGCGCGGACGAGATCGCTGGCCCGCGGGGCAGAAGCACCAATACCCCTCATTGACGAGAACATTTTCATGAACAATCTGGAAAACGAAGTCAAGGCCCTCATCATCGAGGCCCTCAATCTCGAGGACATGACCCCGGACGACATCGAAACGGACGCGCCGCTCTTCGGCGAAGGCCTGGGGCTCGACTCGATCGACGCGCTTGAGCTCGGCCTTGCCGTCAAGAAGCGCTTCGGCGTTTCGCTCTCGGGCGAAACGGAGGAGGTGCGGGCGCACTTCCGCAGCGTCGCCTCGCTTGCCGCCTTCATTCGCGAAAACCGCACCGATGAGAAGTAAGAACATGCAGAAGAACTACACCAAGGAAGAACTCTTTGACGAAATCGTTCGCGTGATGGGCGAACTCTTCGAGGTTGACACCGAGGGCGTCACCCGCGAAAGCCGCCTCGTCGAGGACCTCGATCTCGACAGCATCGACGCCGTCGACATGATCGTGCACCTGCAGAACATGATCGGCCAGCGCATCAAGCCCGAAGCCTTCAAGTCGGTGCGCACGGTGGGCGACGTCGTCGACGTCATCTACGACTTCTCCCAGAAGGGTGCCGAAGAGGCGCAGTAAGGCGCCGCTTTCACTCGCCTATGACGGGCACGATTCTCAATGCGGTCACGGCCGCCGTCATGGCGGTCTGGCCGTTTTTCGTCCTTTACGCCGTCTCGAACGGCCTCATGACGCTTTTGCTCGCGGGCACGGGCTGCGTGCTCGCCGTGCGGCTCGCGCTTGCCCTTGCGGGAAAAGGCGAAGCCGCCCGCAGCGGCCGCTGGCTTTCCGCCGCCGGCCTCGTGCTCGTGGGACTTGCGGCGCTTCTTGACGAAGCCGACTGGATGCTCTGGTATCCGGTGCTCGTCAATGCGTCGCTCCTTTCCGTCTTCGGCGCTTCGCTCGTCTCGGGCATGCCCGTCGTCGAGCGGCTCGCGCGTCTGGGCCTTCGCGGCCGGCCGCTCCCGCCCGAAGGCGTCGTCTACACGCGCCGCGTCACCGGCCTCTGGTGCGGCTTTTTCGTCGTCAACGGCAGCATCGCCGCCGCGACGATCTTTTCCGACGACCTGACGCTCTGGGCGCTCTGGAACGGATGCCTGAGCTACGTCGCCATCGGCTGCCTCATGGGCGGCGAATATCTCTACCGGAAGCTTGTCAAGCATGTCTGAACCCGAGCGCTCTCCCGTCGCCCATTGGCTTGAGGGCCCTCCTGATGCGTCCGATGCGCCCGCCTCGATCAGCGCGGACGGCGCCGTGACGACCCGGGCCGAGTTCGTGCGCGAAGTCCGCGCCGCCGCCGGGGTTCTCCGGGATCTGCCCCCGGGCTCGCGCGTCGCCATCGATGCGGATGCCCCGCATGCGTTTGCGGTGCTCCTCGCGGCCGTTCTCTGGACGGGCGCCGTGCCGGTGCTTTTTGCGGGGCGAGGCGATCAATACGAGCGCCTTCTCGACGAATACGACGTCGTTCTCACGACCGAGTGCGGCAAGACGTTCCCCAAGCCCGCGCTTTGCGCGACGCTTCGTGCGTGTCCGAAGGACGAAAAGCCAACGGCGTCCGATTCGCTCGAGCTTCGTGCGCCCGAAGCGCAGCGGCCGCTCATTCTCTTTACGTCGGGCTCTTCCGGGACGCCCAAGCGCATTGAAAAGACCGTCGGTCTCATGAGCCGCGAGGCCGAGATCACGCAGAGGCTCTTCGGCCCCTTGCTCGAGGGGACGGTGCTCGCCGCCACGGTCGATCCGCGGCATCTCTACGGCCTCACCTTTGCCGTCTGGATGGCGCGAAGGACGGGCGTGCCCGTCCCCGATGCGCGCACCGTCTATCAGGAGC
>CABUOH010000133.1 GCA_902493085.1 uncultured Sutterella sp.
GCTGTCGAACGCCTGCCTTAAGGCCGCATCGGCTTCCCTGCGGGCCTGCGCTCTTTCTCTCACAGCTGCTCTGGTCATGATCTGTTCCTCCTTGCATGACGGGCTTTACCAGATCATTGTACCCGCCCGCAAAGCATATTTCGACTTATCCGACACCACCACGCTTCCTCATTGAAGCGCTTGAAGAAGCCTCATTCGGACATACATCGCGGCTTCTGAGAAAAAACGCCGGAACGGGACGCGTCCGGCGCTTTTTTCGACTTTTGCCGCGGCAATTTCCGTCACAACAACTTTTAGCTGTCGTTGCGGCGGAGCCGGCGTACGCATCGTCCGTTGCAGCTTACTGCGGCAAATTCATCTTGACTTCGTCATCACCCGAAGCTGCGATCCGACGTTCAATGGCTTCGGCCTCTTCGGTCTTCTTTTCGGGTTTGGGGCCCGGCTCAAGCACGGCGATGGACTCCACATGGCCCGTGTGCGGGAACATGTTCATGATGCCCGCCGCCCGGATTCGCCAACCACCCTCATGATGCAGAATGGCGCAATCTCGAGCGAGCGTCGCGGGATTGCAGGAAACGTAGACGATGCGGGCCGGACGCTTGTCGGTAGCGGCAAGAACACGGGATAGCGCAAGAGCACCTTCGCGGGGCGGATCGATGAGAACGCGGTCGATACCTCCCATCTTCTTCCAGAGAGCTTCCCAGTCCTGATCACACCATGTGAAAAGGTTGCGGGCCACGAAGTCGGTCTTTTCTGCAAGGCCGTTGTCGGCTGCTCCCTGTCGCGCGCGGGCGACGAGCGCGTCGGAACCTTCGATGCCGGTAACATGCGCGGAGCGCGTGGCGAGCGGCAGCGTGAAGTTCCCCAAGCCGCAGAAGAAGTCCGCCACCTTGTGGTCGGGTTCGACGCCGAGAAGACGCACGGCACGGCCCACCATCGTCTCGTTGAGCTCATGATTGACCTGCGTGAAGTCGGTCGGCTTGAAGTTGATGCGCACGCCGAACTCGGGGAGCTGCAGACCGAGCGCATCGATATTGGCGGGATCAACCGGATAAGCCGAGTCGGGGCCCTTGGGTTGGAGCCAGATGTCGGCCTTGTGTTCGGCTCCGAAAGCGTTGAGAATCGCCATGTCATCTTCGGTCGGCGTCTCAAGAACACGGAAAACGAGAGCCGTGCGGCCGTTGCCGCCGACGGCAACCTCGATCTGCGGCATGCGCTGGCGAATGGAGAGCTTCGAGACGAGCTCGCGCATCGGCATGATCATGTTGGAGACATTCTTCGTCAGAATGTGGCAGCCCGACATTTCCGCGACGTAGGAGGAGGACTTTTCATGAAAGCCCACCAGAACGCCGCCCTTCTTGGCGACGTCGCGAACCGTCAGGCGGGCGCGGTGGCGGTAGTTCCAGAACGGCCCGTAGATCGGCGTAATGATCTGCTCAGGGCGCACCCGGCCGATATGCCAGAGCGTGTCCATGAGCGTGCGTTCCTTGTAGGCAACCTGGGCACGGGGCTCAAGATGCTGCATTGCGCAGCCTCCGCAGCTCCCGGGCCCGTGGCCGAACTTGGGGCAGCGGGGCTTGACACGCTGCACGCTCTCGCGGTGAACTTGGGAGACGCGACCGATTTCGAAGTTGGGCTTGTTGCGAATTCGCTCGTAGGTGACGAGCTCACCGGGCAGGGCGCCCTCGATGAATACGACCTTGCCGTCGTGATGACCTACGCCTCGGCCTTCCTGATCAAGGCGTTCAACCTCTACGGTGAAGCATTCGGGGGTTTTCTCTTTGCGTCGTGCCATGACTCTTGACTCTCTATTTAATACGGGGATCCCGGGATGGCCGACTTCAACCGGCCGTCCACAAAAATTCAGGTAGGAGACTTTACCAAAAAGAAGAGCGCCTGACGGTGATGCCGGCGCTCTTTTTGGTCTGTTTTCCGATCAACGCTTGTTGAGATACTTGAGCGGATCAACGCAATTGCCCGTCTCCCGGACCTCGAACCGCAGCGTATCACCCTTTAGATCGGCGAGCTTCTGACCGGACTTGATCTTGGCGCCCTGCGAGACCGCCACACGCTCGAGGCCGCCGTAGGCGGTGATGAGCGTCGGCGTGTGCTTGAGCACGATGAGCGTACCGGAATAGCCCTTGAGCGTGCCGACCCAGATGACTTCGCCCTGCATGGCGGCGACGACCACGTCACCCTGGGTGCCGGTGATGTCAAGGCCGCGCTTGTTCTTCGCAAAATCGCTCGTGATCTTGCCCCTCACCGGCCAGATCATGCGCTGACCGGGCGTGACGGCGTTGAGCTTCTGTTCGACCTGCGTCTTTGCCGCCTCGGCTTCGGCCCGCGCCTTTTGTGCGGCAGCTTCAGCCACGGCCTTCTTGGCGGCGGCTTCCTCAAGAGCGGTATTGGCCTGCGCCGAAACGGCATTTTCAGCCGTCGCCTCAGAGGCGGGCGTCGTCTCAGCCTCGCGGATGGGCGCGGTCTGAAGCACGGTATCGCTTGTCACGCGACTCACGCGAACCTGCGGATTGGCGACGTAGGTCCGCGGCGCGGCGACGGAGGCCGGAAGTCTCAGCACCTGCCCCACGCGAAGCTGCGTCGGATCGGTAATGGCATTAAGCTGCTGGAGCTGTTCGGCCGAGAGTCCGTAACGAACGGAAATGTTGTAGATGGTATCACCCGGCGCCACCGCATGAGTGCGGCCGGAGTCGACCACCCCGCCCGGCAATAGGCTTGGCGTCTGGACGGACGCGTTCGCGGCACCGTCACCGTAGGTGGAATGGTCGACAACCGCGGCCGGCCCCATGTCCACGCTGGAGCAACCCGAAAGGAAGGTCGCGGCGGCCGCCGCGACGGAAATCGACAGAATGCGTACGGTTTTCTTCATGTGTGATTCTGAGCCTAACGAAAATCAGACTGCGGGACCGTCCATCCAGCTTCGGACGGTCGGCACCTGCTTGTAGTTCGTGAGATCGACCTGCAGCGGCGTCACGGAAACATAGCCGTGAGAGGTCACCCAGAAGTCCGTGCCCTCTTCCGCATCGGCAGGCTTGCCGGCCGCACCGAGCCAGTAAATCGGAAAGCCCCTCGGGCTCATTTCGCGGATGACGCTTTCGGCGCAGTTCCGCTTCCCGAGACGAGTGCCGCGAATCCCCTTGAGCGCCTCCACGGGCATGTTGGGCATGTTGACGTTGAGAAGCACGGCTCGTTCGTCCTCGCGGCTTTCCAGATACCGTTCAACGACGAGCTGTGCGATCTTGGCCGCCGAATCGAGCTCCGCCCACCCCTTGTCGATCTGAGAAAAGGCGATGGAGGGAATGCCGAAGAGATACCCTTCAATGGCGGCCGCAACCGTACCCGAGTACATCGTATCGTCGCCCATATTGGCGCCGCAGTTGATGCCCGAGACCACGAGGTCCGGCTTTGGAAGCAACCCCGTGAGCGCAACATGCACGCAATCGGACGGCGTTCCCGAGAGCACGTAGAGGCTGTCGCCGTCCTGATGTTCGACGGTAAGCGGACGGTTAAGCGTGAGCGAATTGGATGCGCCGGAATGATTGTGGTCCGGCGCAACGACCGTCACGCGGCCGAAGCGGCGCATGGCCTGGGCCAGTGCCTGGATGCCGGGCGCGCGATAGCCGTCATCGTTGGAGACAAGAATATGCATGGAAATTCTGCGAACTTCGGTGGAAGAGACCGTCTGATTTTAGCCCATCGCGCCCGGCGGAGCATGCCAGCACAGGCTCCGTTCGCAAGAAGCCTGCCCGCACTAGAGATAACGCCCCGAAAAGAGTCTTTCCTCTGGGAAACGAAGCATGAACTTCGAACCTTCCCCGGGCGTCGAGTGGACGATGAGCTCACCGCCCGCTCGGCGCATGACGTGCTTGACAATGGCAAGCCCAAGTCCCGTACCGCCCGTGTCTCTCGAGCGGCCCTTGTCGACACGGTAGAAGCGTTCGGTGATTCGAGGCAGATGTTCGGGCGCGATGCCGATGCCCGTGTCGGCCACCGTGAGCACCGCCCCCGTGCCGACGCGCTTCCAGACAACCTGAATTCGGCCGCCTCTGGGGGTGTAGCGAACAGCATTGGTGATGAGATTGAGCACCGCACTGCGAATCTCCTCCGGATAGCCGAGAAGAGACAGATCCTCGTGCTTGACCTCGAATTTGTGCTGCATATTCGAGTAGGCCATGCCCTCTCGCACGGCATCGTCAACAAGGGCTGACATGTCGATGAGCTCGGGCTGATCGGCAGCCCGTTCGTCTCGGTTCTCCAGCTTCGAAAGCATGAGAAGATCGTCGGTGAGCCGCTTCATTCGGGCGGTCTGATCACGCATGAGCACGAGATGGCGCTTTCTAAGCTCCGGCGGCACGTCCATGTCGGCAAGTTCGAGAAAGCCCGCAATGACGGTGAGCGGCGTACGCAACTCATGGGAGACGTTGGCGACGAAATCGCGACGCATGTCGTCGACTCGGCGACGTTCCGTTACATCATGAGTAACGATGATGGTGTGGCGCTCGTCGGGCGCCACGACGGCCGCATCAAGAAGCATGGAGCCGCC